>JAUHYH010000003.1 GCA_030426585.1 Bacteriovoracia bacterium | reverse complement strand
CGGCGGTGAACTTGTTTACAAACAGGGGGCGGCTCAGGCGCATGTGAAGGTCTATAATGGAGAAATCTCACCTTCTAGTGAAGAGGATGATGAAGATGAGGACTAGCTTGTAAATAAATATACTTTTAAAAGGGGCAAAAAGCACCTTTGACTTTCTCTTGGTCCAATCTCAAGATGAATGCAAACAATATTGAGGTGGATCAAGATGAAATTATTATCACTAAGTTTTTTATTTTTTCTAAGCTGGAGTTGTTATTCAGAAGAACCTCCTGTCGCTAAGAAAATACCTCACATTGATAGTTTTCATAATGATCCCCGAGTCGATAATTACCGCTGGATGCATGATAACGAAGATCCAGAAGTAAAAAAGCACCTAGAGGCTGAAACAGCTTATGCCAAAAATTACAATAAGAAGTACAAAGTTCTTCAAGAAAATTTAGCCGAAGAGTACAAACAGCTAAGAGAAACTTCAGCGAAACGGTATTATAAAATTTTTGAAAATTTTTCGCTTATCCGAAAGAGAGATCAAAAGGAGTCCTATTGGCGCTGGTATACAGTCGATCATGGTACAGGGAAAGAGACACTTATTCTTGATGGGAATGAGATTGCAAAGTCTTTTTCTTATTTCGCCATCTTTGGAATGGAGCTGAGTCCTGATCAAAAGAAAATTCTTTTTATCGCAGATTTAAAGGGAAGAGGTCATGGAACTCCTTTCTTAATTGATCTTGAAACCAATAAAGTTTCTCAGTTAAAAATAGATCTTCATTGGCATGTTTATAATGGGTTTACGTGGGTTGATAACACACGTCTTCTTTTTGTTGGTGCCACAGAGGAAATGGGGCTTTACCAAATTTATGATTATGTTGTGAGTGATCAAAAGTCTCACCTTGTGGCCAGTTTTAAGGACAAAGAAGCCGGAAAAAGAATAACGAAAACATTTGATGGAACCGAAATCCTTATTCGTTTAGGAAAGAGTAAAAGCAGTAAACATTTTGTTTTTTCACGGACAAGAAATCAGCTTAGTCCACTACTTGATACGGATAAGCCATCTTTGATTAAAGTTAACAAGAATAAGCACGGATGGTTTAAGCATACAAATGAGTTTTCGGATACCTACGGAATTTATCATTTCAAAAACAATGAATGGGTAAAGCTCTATAAACCCAAAGAAGGCTATATTGCCAATATGTTTTTAAGTGATGATCACGTTATTGTTGAAGAAGGTTTCGAGGGAGCTGAAAGGCTTACCGTTATCGATATAGAAACTGGAAAGGTTCAAAAAGTTCCTTCGCCAACACCACTCGTCTCTTATCGAGGTGAAGTTCTTGTGAATTCAAACAGCCAAGAAATTTATTATGAGATAACAAGTTTTACTCAACCCAGTGAAACATATTCTTGTTATCTAAAAGACTGTAAGCCTGTTAGAAAAATTGCTTCGAATGTTCCGGGAATCGACCCGAGTTTATACGCAACTAAAAAAATTCAAGTAAAAGCGAGAGATGGAGAGTTAATTCCTGTCTCTGTTTATTATCGTAAGGATATGTACTCAGGGAAAGATCAAAGGCTTCACTTATATGGTTATGGATCATATGGAGCTTTCGAATCACCTCGATATGAAAAAGAGTTTATTCCGATGCTTAATAGAGGTGTTATTGGGGCGATTGCTCATATCCGTGGTGGGAGAGAAAAAGGGGAGCGTTGGTATGATCAAGGACGCTATCTCAATAAGATGAACACTTTTAATGACTTTATTGATGTCGCTGAGCACTTTGTTAAAACGAAAGTTACTAAACCAGAGTACCTGGCCATAAATGGTCTTAGTGCAGGGGGGCTTCTTATGGGGGCAGTTATGAACATGCGCCCAGATCTTTTTAGAGTCGCTTATGTAGGTGTCCCCTTTGTCGATATTCTCAATACGATGACTCTTTATTATGACCCTCTTTCAAAATATGAGAAAAAAGAATGGGGTGATGGTCTGGTTGAAAATGAATATTATTATATGAAAGCATATGACCCCTATACGAATGTAAAAAAACAAAAATACCCTTCTATGATTGTTGTAACAGGATTTGAAGATACAGCGGTTTACTATTTCCAGCCGATGAAGTGGGTTGCCAAGCTAAGAGAGTATAATAAATCTGAAGATTCAAACCCTATTGTGTTTTTTACAACTTTCAAAGGTGGGCATGGCGGGGATTCTGGTAACGACGCTAAAGATAAAGATTATGTTCGAAACCAATCATTTGTTTTAGGAGAGTTGGGATTTACCGAATAGGTTAACTCTCAACACTTTCTAAATATTCTTCAAAAGTGCAGAGTTTATCAAAAACAACTTGCCCTTCTTTAAGGGCAATTACTCTGTCAGCAACCGTCTGAACAAAGACGTGATCATGTGAAGAGAGAAGGATCGTTCCTTTGTAACGAACGAGTCCATCGTTAAAAGCAGAAATTGATTCAAGGTCTAAGTGGTTTGTTGGTCCATCAATCACCAGAACGTTGGCGCCTGAGAGCATCATCTTTGAGATCATACACCGAACTTTCTCTCCCCCTGAAAGAACATTGGTCTTTTTAAGGGCATCATCTCCAGAGAAAAGCATTTTTCCAAGGAAGCCTCGGATAAATTCTTCTGTTTGATCTTCCGGAGAATATTGCCTGAGCCAATCAACAATGGTGTGCTCACCTGATTCAAAATAGTGAGAGTTATCATCAGGGAGATAAGCTTGAGTCGTGGTCACTCCCCAGTTATAAGACCCTTCATCAGGCCTCATATTCCCCATTAAGATTTCAAAAAGGGCGGTAATAGAGCGATCATTATCAGCAAGAAAAGCAACTTTCTCACCTTTGTTGATGGAAAGGTTAATATTATCGAGAAGTTTGACCCCATCGATAGTTTTAGAAATTCCTTCAACAATCAACATGTCTTTTCCGGCTTCCCGGGATTGATCAAACATCACGTAAGGGTATTTTCGAGTTGTTCTTGGAAGATCAACCAGTTCAAGCTTATCAAGTTGTTTGGCCCTTGAAGTGGCTTGTTTTGACTTCGAAGCGTTGGCACTGAAGCGTTGGATAAACTCTTTAAGTTCTTTAACTTTATCTTCTTGCTTCTTCTTTTGATTGGAACGTAAGTGCATCGCAAGTTCAGAAGACTGTTTCCAGAAGTCATAGTTACCGACGTAGCTTGTGATTTTTCCAAAATCCACATCAGCGATATGAGTACAAACCTTATTAAGAAAATGCCTATCGTGGGAAACCACGATCACTGTGTTTTTGAAGTTTAAAAGAAATTCTTCAAGCCATTTAATGGCTTGGATATCAAGGTTGTTGGTCGGCTCATCCAGAAGGAGAGTGTCGGGTTCACCAAAGAGTGCTTGAACCAAAAGAACCTTAACTTTTTCAGAACCAGTAAGGTTTTTCATGAGAACTTCATGCTTATCAGTACCGATCCCAAGACCAGCAAGGAGCGTGGCCGCTTCACTTTCTGCTTCCCAACCATTCATCTCGGCAAAAGCGACCTCAAGTTCTGAAGCCCGCATTCCGTCTTCATCACTCATTTCACCTTTGGCATAGATCGCGTCTTTCTCTTGCATCACCTTGTAAAGTTCAGGGTTCCCCATGAGAACCGTTTGCATAACGGTGTGCTCGTCATAAGCAAAATGATCCTGCTTTAAAACTGAAAGTCTCTCTCCCGGTTTCATTTCAACATGTCCAGTTTGAGGCTCAAGTTCTCCAGAGAGGATTTTGATAAAGGTCGATTTCCCAGCACCGTTGGCACCGATTAACCCATAACAATTCCCTGGAGAGAATTTAATAGTGACGTCTTCGAAGAGCTTCTGGCCTCCAAAGCTTAAACTGACATTATTTGTTGAGATCATTGCAAAATACTACATTAGAAGTTGCAATAAGTCATGCGAGCTTACTGAAGAATGCTTTTTGGCTGCTCAAAGTGCTGATAGTCCTTGTATTGCTTCCAATCGCCCCCCCAAGACCATCCCTGTTTTTTGAATTCTTGGACAATGAGATCATTGGCCTTGATAAGCCCTTTGGCCGCTTGGCTACGATCTTGATACTTCGCCCCCTCTGGAGGGAGGACTTTATCGCCTTTAATATAAGGATTAATGAGCGGATTGATATCAATCGCTAATCCATACGAGTGTAACGAAAATTCATTCTTTTTTCCCGTGATCGGTCGGCAGTTAAAAGCGGAGGTGTTATTTGCTTTCATGGAAGTCATATCATCTGCTTTGTAATGATCAACAAGCTTCGCTATTTGAATGGGGTATTCGGCCCTAAAAAGATTAAAGAGAATTGTTTTGAGACCTTCAGCGACTTTTTTGTGAACCACAAGTTCACCTTGGGTGACTGAGTTTTCGAAATCATAGTGAAGAAATTTTAAAAGCCGAAGATCCTTAAAAGGAACGGGACAACCCTTCTTCATACTCAAACCCATCATTTGTTTTTGGATGGCCTCAGGTATTTCTAAAACCTCAACCGAATGTTTTTTCTGAGCGTAGAGGTTAAGTGAAAGAAAAAGGAGAAGGTATTTCATCTGAGTAACTGACCCACCACTTCTTCAGTGAGGTAACCATCAGGAACTAAGTTCCGAGAAACTTGATATTTCTGAAAGGCCCTTGTCGAATTCTGTCCCCAAATCCCATCAGCTTTACCTGCACCGAAACCTAGTTGGTTTAATTGGTTTTGAATTCTTTTAATTATTTTTTTGGTGAGAAAACTTTGTTCATCGAAATTAATTTCATTCCAATAAGTCGCCTGATCCGTGATCCGATCCGACATCATCCCAATGGCCAGAGCGTATTTCGCTGAGTAGTTCCAACGAAAAATCGTAAAGAAGTTATTATAAACCAGAAACTTTGGTCCTTTATGACCTTGAGGAAGAAAAACCGCCGTGAGATTTTCTGAATCGGGAAGAGCTTCACCGTTTTGAAGAGTGATTCCTTTCTTTCTCCAGTAATCAACGGTTCTTTTTGTTTTTAAACCTGACTCGAAGTAATTAAAGTTTTCAGGAAGTTCGATTGGGTAACCCCAGTGCTCATCAGCAGTCCAACCTTCACCTTGGAGAAACTTCGCTGAAGAAGCGAGAAAGTCAGGACGTGACTCCCACATATTGATCACACCATCATTATTAAAGTCGATAGCGTATCTTAGAATTTTACTTGGTAGAAATTGAGTTGATCCGATAGCACCGGCCCAAGAACCTTGGATTCTTTCAGCAGGGTAGCGGAAGTTTCCAAGTTGAAGGACCTTTAAAATTGAAATTAATTCAGCTTTAAAGAACTTTCCTCTTCTTCCGTCATAAATTAAAGTTGCAAAAGCTTCAATCACATCAAAGTAGCCCGTATAAGAAGAAAAGTTTGTTTCCATTGCCCAGAAAGAAAGAAGGAATCTTCTTTGAACAGGGTAGATGGCATCAATATCATCAAAGAGGCTAGCAAGCTCATTGATAAAGACTTTCCCTTTTCCAATTCTTTTTTCACTTAGAACTCTTTTAAGATAACTCCCGAAGCTTTTTTTAAGCTCAGGTTGGTTTCGATCCGCATGAAGGACATCTTCATTAAGCTCCACACCTTTAAAAGCATCTTCAATCAGTGCTTGAGAAAATCCATAATTCTGAATCATTTCAGTTTTAAGATTTTTAAGGAATTTTTTGAAGTTTTGGTCTGCGAAGAGGTTAGCGGAAAAGAGAAGAGATAAAACTACTAATAATTTCATAGAAACCTACCGTGGTAAATTTAAGATTATATTAAAAGTCTACTGAATTAGTTTAGATTATGGCAAATGAGCGAGCGAAGTTCCGGCGATCCAGCCACCCGTCCACGCATTTTGAAAGTTAAAACCACCAGTAATGCCGTCTATATCGAGTAATTCACCAGCGAAGAAAAGTCCCGGAGTGAGTTTGCTTTCCATGGTTTTGAAATCGATTTCTTTAAGATGCACTCCGCCACATTCCACAAACTCTTCCTTAAAACGGCTTTTTCCTTCAACTTCCAAACTTGTTTTATAGAGAGCATCGGCCAATTGATTGTATTGCTTGTGGGGGAGTTGGTTCCAGGGAGTATCAGCATCCAGCTGATTTACTTTAAGAAACTGTTCCCAAAACCGACCGGCCAATTCTTGAGGGTAAAGGTTAGTGAGTTTACTTTTAGAATTTTTATTTTTAAAAAGCTCTTCCAAGAGTGGTGCTCTTTTTTTATTAAGCCAATTGATCTCTAAAGTTGATTGATAGTTATCTTCTTTCATCTCGCGCGCGGCCCAAGCAGAAAGTTTTAAAACCGCTGGTCCACTAAGTCCCCAATGTGTGATCAAGAGGGGGCCGACTTGTTGAAAAGTTTTCTTTGAAGTTTTTAAAGTCAGCTCAACTTCTGGAAAAGAAATTCCCGCTAAGTCTTTTAGAAGGCGAGAGTTAATTTTAAAAGTGAACAGAGACGGGGCCAAAGGAGTAATGGAGTGACCTAATTGCTTTGCGAGTTTATAACCCTCCGGCATACTTCCTGTGGCAAGCATCAGCCCCTCTGCCTTGAATTGATCCTTTTGTTCCGTCCAAATAGAAAATTGATTCCCTTCTTTCTTAACGGAAGTCACCTTCTTTCCGGTAATGATTTGGATATTGAGTTTTTTTACTTCGTTTAAAAAACAATTGATTATGGTCTGAGAAGAATCGGTGACGGGAAACATCCTGCCGTCTTCTTCCGCCTTCATCTTGACGCCCCGATCGGCAAACCATTTCACCGTATCTTCAGCTTGGAATTGAGTAAAAGGGGATTGCAATTCTCGAGAACCTCGGGGGTAGTTCTTTACAAATTCTGCTGACATGAATTGATGATGAGTGACATTACAACGACCGCCACCAGAAATTTTTACTTTTCTTAAAACCTTGTTTCCTGATTCGAGAATCGTAACTTTTGTTTTTGGATTGGCTTCAGCACAGCGAATCGCTGCAAAGACACCTGCGGCCCCAGCACCAATGACGATAATTTTTTTCATGATTCTTTAGCAATGATTTCTACCAATTTATAAACATCGGTATAATTATTGTAAAGCGGAGCAGGAGCAATCCTAAGAATATCAGGCTCTCTAAAATCACTTAAGATACCATTGTCCTGAAGAGCTTTCCTTACGGCGCGAGCATCGTTTTTAAAACGCATGCACAGCATATTCCCACGCGTTTGTTTTGTTTCAGAGTAAGCAGGCGTGATCATTTCTATTTTCTCACCGCAATTCTCATTTAAAAGAAATTCAAGATAACCGGTGAGGTGATCTCCTTTTTTACGAAGGGCCTTGATCGTCGCTTTATCAAATAAATCAAGACTTGCTCTCAGTGCGGCCATTTGAAAAATGGGATGATTATTCAGCTGCCACGCCTTAGCCCCCGGAGCGGGATCAAATTCTGGACTCATGACAAAGCGGGTGTCTTTATGATTCCCCATCCATCCTTCAAAACGAGGGATATCAGTTTTTCCCAGGTGCTTCTGATTAATAAAAACTCCTCCCGGAGAACCAGGTCCTGAGTTCATATATTTATAGGTACACCAAACCGCAAAGTCAGGATCAGCGTTATGAAGGTCACAAATAAGATTTCCGGCCCCATGAGCGAGATCAAACCCAACAAAAGCACCAACTTCATGGGCCTTCTCACTGATCGCTTTCATATCAAACGCTTGGCCGGAGAGGTAGTTCACATTACCCATCATGACTAAGGCGAGTTCGTCTTTTAAATTTTCGATTTGCTCAAGTGGATCTTGATCAGCAGTTAATTCAACGATCGCTTCTCGCCAATCAAACCCATGAAAACGCGCTTGTGATTTTACGGCATAGATATCAGAAGGAAACGCGTTTTGTTCAATGAGGATTTTATAACGAGTTTTTGTCGGACGATAGAATGAGACCAACATGAGATGAAGATTTGTGGTGAGCGCATTCATTATCACGGTTTCTTCAGGCTTGGTCCCCATTACCCGTGACATGGATTCAATCAGAGACTCGTGGTAAGTCATCCACGGGTGATCACCAGTGAAGTGTGCATCGACACCTCTTAAGGACCAAGAATCGAGGACCTCATTAATGGCTTCTCGTGCCTTCTTAGGCTGAAGTCCAAGTGAGTGACCAGTGAAGTATAAATAGTCCTGTCCCTTAAATTGAGGGAAGAGAAATTCATCGCGGAACTCCTTTAAGGAGTCCTTTTCATTAAAGGCTTGAGCAGCCTCAAAGGTGTTGTCTGAGCTCGTAAAATTCATAGTTCGAGGATAAGTTGAACAGTAAGAATCGTCCAATGCTATTTAATCGAATTCAAGGTATTAATGGCGCGAGTTGAGACTTTGAGGAGTTTTTGAATCTCGGGTTTGTTCAGGGGTTTTTTAAGAATAGGCTGAAGCTGGTCCAAATCTTTTACGAGGTCTTGGGCACAAGAGGTGGTGTCACTGATTTGTTTGATTGTCTCTTTATGTTTTTTGAAATGAGTATTGAGTGAGGCGAAATTAGTGAGTACATTTTTTTTATCTTTTGCCGAAGGTTTTTTTTCTTTAATCATCTTCCCCGTCAGCATTTTGATTTTATAAAGCCTGGTTTCAATATTCTTCAATGAGCTCGCATAGTCCTTATGATAGGAATACCCCTTTAAAGCCAGTGATAGAGCATTCTTACAATAGAAACCAAGTTCCGCTTTGGCAGAAATGGAGGTGAGCAAAATGACGATCGTTAAAATTTTCATTACACTGATAGTATGTCAGAGCTTAGAAAAAAACTACAGACGGAAATAGAGGAGTGTGACTGGAACCTCTTAGACAAGAATCTCGAACGAGGGGCGGTTATATTAGTGGATTCCACAATTGATCTCGTTGATGCCGGGATGGCGATCGCTGAAGATCAAACCCAAACCGTTGCAAATTGGCTAAATAATAGACAATTAATCAGTCTCAGCATGGATGACTCTGGAAAATATCAAGAGAAAAAATTTCAATTTTTAATTATTCAGCCCTATGTTTTAGTTCAGCTCATTCACTAGTGTCATATTGAAGCCGGTGCAAAACGTCTCCATAAAAGCTTTACCAAGAGTCTTTTTTGAAATCCCAACTTATGTCATCATGTTTTCACACGGGGAGAAAAGGAATTCGTGCCTCCCCCCATCAAGGAGTGATGATGAAAGTAATAACAATTCTATTAACATTACTGTTTTTTTCAGGACTGGTTTTTTCGACTGAAGATGAATTTCAAGTTGAAAAATCTGTTTACCGAAATCCTGCCTTTGACGAACTGGAAGATGAAGTGATGGTTGCTCAAGCGAAGTATAGAACCCCAGCGATTATCGAATACGAAATAAAGTTAGAGAGTGCTGACGTCAAGTACTGGAAGTTTCAGTAATTTGCTTCTTTCTTTCATGCTGTTAGCATGAAAGAGAATGAAAAAATTTTTTACAAGTCTCGCCATCATCATTGCCGGCGAGACTATATTCATGTTGCCATTTTTAATCCCGCGTCTTTACCGACCACTGATGTTAGAAGCATGGGGGATTACCAACACTGATCTCGGAACAGCTTTTGGAGCCTATGGGTTTTCAGCGATGATCTCCTATCTTTTGGGCGGACCTTTCGCAGATAAATACGCTCCACGAAAACTGATGGCAATTTCTTTGAAGGCCACGGCGATTGCAGGACTCCTTCTCATGTTGGCTCCGACAAGGTTCACTTTAATTGCCATTTATTTTTTCTTTGGGATAAGTACTATTTTTCTGATGTGGGGAGCGTTGATTAAGGTCACTCATTTATCGGGAGGAGAGGATCACAGGGCCACTGCGATGGGAATCCTAGATAGTGGGCGTGGGCTCGCGGCTGCCGTGATGAGTTCAGTTCTCGTTTTAGTTGTGGGGTACTTCTTTACAGAAGCTGAGCTGCAAGTAAAAAGCGCAGAAGCGATTCAAATTATTTATGCCATTGTTGTGAGTTTTACCTTTATAGTCGCTCTCTTTATCTGGGCGGCCTTAAAAAACTTTGAAGCAGGGGGAAAGATCGAGCCTTGGTCAATTGATAAAGCCAAACTACTTTTGAAAGACATTAAAATTTGGTTATTAGGAATTATTGTTCTTAGTGCATATTGTGGTTACAAAAGTGTTGATAATTATTCAATTTATCTCGTAGATGTGCTTGGTTTTTCAAATGAAGAATCCTCTCAGTTTACTTCACTTATTTTTTGGCTACGCCCATTTTCTGCTTTAATAGCGGGCTTCTTAGTGGACTGGATTCACCTGAAAAATAAACTTGGGCGCTTTTATGCTTTAACTTTACTGCTTGGAGGGAGTGCTTTTTCTCAATTTTTTCTTGGCCTGGAAATGAGCACAATGACCTGGCTTATTTTAACGGTTGTCCTGTTATCTTCGTCCTTTGCTTATGCTTTAAGAGCGATCTATTTTGCGGTTCTAGGGGATCTCAATATCAAGGATCATCTGGTCGGAACTGCTGTTGGTATTGTTTCTTTCGTTGGTTATCTTCCTGATATGTTCTATGGGATCGTTACCGGTCATTTGATCGATTCAAACCCGGGAATTATAGGGTATTCTTATTCCTATAATTTTACAGGGATTCTTTTGTTATTTGGAACACTGGCTTCGATTGTTTTAATTGCGAAATCACGCTCTTAAAAATCGATAACTTAAAAAATAAATCGGATAACCTAAGGCCACCGCAATTAAAGAGTAAGGGAGATCTTCGTGACCAAAGAACTCTGGCGACCAAATCAGAACACCTGCAAAAATAGAAATCAAACAAGCACGCTCATCCAGTTTATTTGAAATAAGTCCTACTGTAACGGGAACAAAGAAACCGACGAACCCAACAGCATAACTTGCTTCAAGCAGGCTATAAACATCTTCTCCCGCAAAAGCGGTGGCAACACTAATGAGTGTGACGAAAACGACTCCCCACTTGCAAAGAAAAAGAACAGAAGTATTCGGGAAGTGTTTCTTTAAAAAGTTATGAGAAATCATACTTGAAGGAGCGAGTAGAGCAGAGGTAATCGTTGAAATGACTGCTGAGATAATCGTCAAAGTCATGATGATTCCTGTGACAGGATCAAGATGAGTTTTAATAAGATTTGGAATAACTGAACCTTCAAAACTTCCAAGCGTTCCCTGCGCCGTAAGCCCAAGAAAAACCGGAATACTTCCAACGAGAATATATCCCAGACCCGCCAGATAGCAGCCCCATTGAGCAGTTTTAGCATCTTTGGCTGAAAACATTCTCTGTCCTAGATCTTGTCCTGTCATATTTCCAAGGGCCGAAATACTAAAGGTTCCAATCCACTTAAAGAGATCAATTTTCTTTTCAGTGGGAATAAGAATAAGTTTCTCGGGATCAACTTGAGCCAGCAGACCGGAAAGACCTTCAGGAGCAAGTCCTGAAATTTTAAACAGGAGATAAAAGAGACCAATAATAATAACAAACAACTGAAAACTATCAGTGATACTGACTGACCACATTCCCCCTGAAATCGTAAGAAAACAAGCAAAGAGACTGATTCCTATAATGAGTGACCACAAAGGAACCGGAAAAAAGACTTGAAGAATATTGGCCAGTGAGACGATTTGAACCGCAATCCATCCCACATAAATAGGGATGTTAAGAAGAACACTCACGAACTCTACCTTAAGACCAAATTTCTCTTTAAAGAAATCGGCATAGGTCATAATTTTCATTTCCCAAAGCGGTTTGGCAATGAAGAGTCCCGCTAGGATAAGACACATCCCTGCACCGTAAGGTTCAAGTGCTGTTACTTGAATCCCTTGTGCGTAAACTTCATCCGTGGCCGCAATTAAAGTTCCTGCTCCAAACCAAGTGGCAAATAAACAGAAGGTTGTCAGCCAGAGATTAAAACTTCTCCCCCCGACCAAAAAGTCTTCTTCGGTTTCCATTTTATTGGAAACAAAAAGTGCTGTTGCAACAAGAAGGGCCAGGTAAATCAATAAGGCGATAAGGAGAGTTTGTTCCATTACCAACTAATTTCCTCTTTCGCTCTAAAGAATTTTCCGGTGGGTCCCTCTTCAGGAAGATTAGAAAGCCAGATCGCTGTTTCTGCTCCTTCTTCCGGAGAAAGAGTCGCGTCAGGTCCCCCCATATCGGTTCGGACCCAACCCGGGCACATGGAGTTCATTTTTACATTTGCGGGAAGCGATTGCGCTCCAGATTTAGTAACTCCGTTAAGAAAAGCTTTTGATGTTGAATAAGCAAAAGGACCGGTAAGCCCTTCACCAAAAGATCCCCAACCGGAAGATATATTAACGATTCGTCCGTAGCCTTTCTCGATCATTTTAGGAGCGAAGGCTTGGATTAATTGAATCGGAGCGAGAGTATTTATTTGAGTTGAATTCAAGATCCCTTCAAATGAAACTTCTAAAAGGTTTCCTGAATCGAGAACTCCCGCATTATTCACTAAAACATCAATCGAATATTGAGACTGAATTGATTCAATATTTTTCTTAAGAACTTCTTGATTTGAAAGATCAAGCTCGACAGCATTGACATTGCTGCCAATCTCATTCGCGAGTTTATTTCCTTGATCGAGGTTACGACAACCGAGGAGAATTGTATCTTCTTGGGTTTGAGCGAGCCCTTTTACAATCGCAAGACCAATTCCTCTATTCCCACCAGTAACAAGTAGTGTGCGTGACATAAAAAATCTCCTTAGATTTTAACTGTCGCTCAAAATTTTCGAAAAAGAAACCCAATCAACCAAAGCAAAACACTTGCAAGCACACAACTCGTGATAGGAAGATAAAGAACAGCGTTGCCGCTGCGAATTTTTATGTCTCCCGGAAGTTTACCGATGGGAATGTTCCCATCAGTAAAATGCCAAGCAAGTCCGACAATTATAAAAAAGATTCCAAAGATGATCAGCGTTTTTGCCATGACTTATCTTAGAAATAAATTCACAGGATTTCCTGGCATCAGAAAAATCATTCCTGTTTCTGAAGCTTCGATTTCAATATCAGCTTCTCTCGCATGAAACTGAGGAAGATAAACATCTACTGCTGTACATCCATGACCTGATTGGCTTAGAGAAAAATCCATTGCCACGGGTGTTGATTGATCAAAATAAACCAGTTGAAATCGGTTCGCCTTAAATTGTGAAATATAAGCTGAGCTCGAATCAGTATTAGCAACTTGATCAAAGCCTCTAGCTTGGGCCTTCGCAATGAGGTTTTCAACTTCTCTACAATTAGTGCTGGCATCTGCCTTCAACATAATTGCACTCGTAACAACAATGGCCATAACGATGTATTTCATAAGTCCTCCCATTTAGAACTGAGCTGTTTTAGCACATTGCGACAAAGAGTGGGGAATCTTGTAAAAATGATAGGGGGGGAATTGTTGAAAAAATTACAAAGGCGTCTAAAAACCAACTCTTAGGGCCTTTTCTATGTTACATAGAGGGCATGAGAACACTAATTTTAATTGCACTGCTTTCACCTGCGACTTACGCCCAATCTCTTCTTACAGGGAAATTGGTCTGTATCTCAAAAGGGATTATGTTCAACACGAAAACTCAAGCGGTTCTTTCTGAGTCGACAGATTCTGAAGGATTGAGAAGAAAACTGAATGGGGTTCCTGTTGAGTGTGAGCGTAATTCAAGCACGCTTAAATGCTCAACTTCTAATACCACTGTTTTAGTAAATCTATATAAGGTTAAACGAGATCCAGGGATCACGCTTCCGCTAGGTGGGACCGCTGGGGCCTACAACTACTACAATTCAAAGCTTAAGAAATCGACATCACTCTTTTCAAGAAGTGTAAGATGCCGTGGTCCAGTCAAAGCTTACTAATTAAAAAAATTTAAATTGAAATTTTGGATAAAAAAAAGGCCCTCGAAAGAGGGCCTTAGTTTTTTTAAAGTTCTTCAGTATCAGATTCTGAGATATCAGCAGCTGTTTCTTCAGCTTCAGTTGGAACACCTTGTGCTTCTTTAGCGATGTTATCAACTTCTTCAGTAACTGATTCAGTAGCTTCTGCTGCTGACTCAACTTTTACTTTTTCTTCAACTTTCTTTGTTGAAACAGCAAAAGAAGAGCTAGAGATCAATGCCAATACGGCCAATAGGTTCATTAGTTTCATGTTTCCCCCTTGAATACTAAATGAAGCTGGATAATAAGCTCAGTTTTAGTTCTGGGAAAGACACAGAGTAAAAAAGATCTCTATAAAAACTACCTCAAGACAGGGCTAATTTTGAGCTGGAAAGAGTTGACGAAAATTTGACCGAGTAAAAGGGCTACTTTTTTTTGGGCTTTTTATAAGTGCAAACTTTGACCCGAATATCGTCATCATAGCGAGTGAATTTCACCACATCTTCACAGCGACCAGAGACCTCACAGTCACTATTATATTCGCAGGCCTTGCCATTATGAGAACATTTATTCTCAAGGCATTGCATCTCTTTTACGCATTCAGAACTGTCAGAACATTCAAACCCACCATGCTTATCAATCACGGATTGTCTGAGTTTATCTTCGAGTTCTTCTTTATCAAGGTTGTGGAGATACTCTTTATAACCACTATCGTACTTGGCTTGAAACTTTTTATTCACCTCGAGACAGCCTTGATGAATTTCTTCGCCCCTCATTCCGAGATCAAAAGCGGTCTTATCAGTACAGTACTTTTCTAAACCTTTGTTATAACCATCTTTATAATGCTTAGAATTGACTTCAATTCCATGGGCCGCACAGGTTTCCTTATATTCAAGATGTTTTTGATCGTAGTCTCTTGTGACGGCATCTTCGATCCCTTTTTGGTACCAATCCATAGAGTCACATTGTTCTTCTGTAAGTTGAGAACATCCCAAAAGTAAGAGTAGTGCGAGTAGCTTCATAATAAGTCCTTTTCTAAAAGTATAAGGACTGAAGATAAAAATGAAAGGAAATAGAGAAAAAAGGGGAGCGAGCGCTCCCCCTGGGTGGTTATTCGTCTGAAAAATCAATGGACTCGTCACCCATATCACCGAGATCGTCGTCCATTTCTTCTTTTGGCGGCTCAGCTGGTTTTTCAACCTTCTTCTCAGCCTTTTTCTTCATTTTCTTTTTCTTTTGTTTTTTGGCCCTTTTCTTTTTAGCAGCTTTTTTCTTGCTTTTTTTAGCCGAGACCGATTTCCCTTTGCTTCCCTTTTCAGCTCCAAAACTAGTTGCCGATGCAACCATCGTGAATACCAATAGGGCTGCCATAAATACTTTGGCAACTTTCATTCTTTTATCCTCCAAGATAAATTGTTGAACCCTAATTTTCTTTCGGATTTTTTTAACGGGATAGTCTGAGCAATTTTACCTCTAGCGAGAAATTGCCTCGTAGGAATTTTTTGTTGATTCCAAATCTTTTATAAAAGAGATGGCCCTGGTCAGAAGAGTGACCTGGGCAATTATGGCCAGTCGCCAGAGGTCCTAAGCTTCTTCGTGAAGGCCTTAAATTCCTCTTTTTTCTTTTCTGGAATATCCTGCCAATCAATATTTTTCTGAGCGCCGTAGATGGCATAGAGGTACATCGCATTCAGACACTTCGTACTCTTCCCTCGGCTTAAGCGACCTTCAAGCATTTTCATAAAGGCTTTTTCCGGAGTGAGTTTTTTGAGTTGGTCCGCATGATAGATCCCAATGGCATTAAAGTCTTCTTCACATTGCGGACCGAGGTTTTTCATCTCAGAGATTTTCTTTTTCATTGTAAAAGTATGGTTTATCCTGCGTAACCGAATCTGATATTGTCGATAAGAAAGCTATCATCATTGTCAGTTCCATCAATATTGATAAAAACACCGATTTCATTGATGGTATCGATACAGCTTACAGAAAACTTAAACTTGTGAAGCGTATATTGTCTGTTCACTTTCTCTTTGTAGAACTCGATATCCGAAACTTTTGGTTTGTCACAAGTAACTCCCATATCTTTTTCAACACCCTTAATAACGTTTTCAACGATTTTAGAATTTAAGATTTTTCTTTTTGGAACAGCATGTGCCTGAACTGAAAAAGCACTAAAAAGAAAAGCAGTAATTAATAATGATTTCATAAATCTCCCTTTAGATTATAATAAGTATTCAATTTGTGAGCATTGACCTTCTGTCATCTGAAGAATCACTCTATCAGTTTGGATATCAGCCACTTCAAACTGAGGTCCTTCATAAGCAGTAATCGCCTTATAACAGCTACTCTTTCTTCCCGCTTCTTGGACCTTCTGAAAAGTTCCTGAGCCATCATCTGATCTTGACGGAGTTAACCCCATTACGACATCGGCCACTCGGCAGTCGTCTTCTAAAGTTTGTACGAAAACCATAAGACCTTTTTGAAAGTCCACCATGATTTTCTCATCTTTTAACATCTCGATCTTCTTTCCATCGCAAAGTTTTTCTTTGACGGGTGTATAATCAGCGGCCATCACAGAGCTTGAAAGTAGTGAAAGCATAAGAATAAGTGATTTCATAATTTCTCCTAATAAAATAAATAATGA
Organism: Bacteriovoracia bacterium; assembly: GCA_030426585.1. GTDB lineage: Bacteria > Bdellovibrionota > Bacteriovoracia > Bacteriovoracales > Bacteriovoracaceae > JAUHYH01. The sequence continues at coordinate 23,726 of JAUHYH010000003.1, read as the reverse complement.
GGTATTTTACCAATTCAAGGTCTCTTTATAAGCAGTTGGGGACTATTTACAAAAAGTGAATAGTTTTTGATCAGTAGATTTAACCCTTTGAAAATACTTCTTAATGGTCAGTAAAGGAGGGATAAATCTATTATTATAGAGTCTATGAGAAAAACTCTCTTGATTGTCCTGTCATTAATGATAATGAGCAGCTCCTATGCTCAGGGCCTAAATACTTTTAGCGCCCTGAAGGATTTTATTGAATCAAATGATATAAAGACGATCGATGACCTCATTGAGAAGTTACCGAGTGAAATGAAGTCTAAACCCGTTTTTGTCTACGACTCTAAAAGTATTCAGCAGTCGAGCTTCGACACTCCTCGAGTTATTCTTTCTTCTTCGAAAGTGATTGACACCAAAAATAACTCTCTTTTTTTAGCTTATACAGGTAATCCCAAGTTTAGAGGAGGGAATACCGTTGAAGTGATGGAGTATCATGGAGATGAAGCAAGATTTAGTTTTAGAGAAATTGATTTCAATTTTGGCGTCAAATATAGCAAAGAAAACCCTCAGAAATGCCTGATCTGTCATCAATCAACTGATCGAACCGATATTGACCCTCGTCCCAATTGGGAACCCTATAGCAATTGGCCAGGAGTCTATGGGAAAGATGGTGGTTTTTTTAATGATCTAAAATATTACCAAAGAACTGAAATCATGAGAGCTGATGGCCGTAAAGAATATAAAGAGTATGAAAACTTCAAATTAAAGCAGGCTCAAAATAAACGTTATAAGACTCTCACTTTCGATAAGAGAAACGCTAGTCAGGAATCACTTTCAAATAGTCTTGGTCTCAGAAACATTGAAAGAATTAAGAGAATTATAAAAACTGATAAAAAAGTCCCTGAAGTCTTTTTTGAAGTTGCTCATTTTCTCTCTCGTTGTAAGACGAATCCCAATGGGATGTCTTTTTCGGATCTTAGAAACAGATTAAAACTTCCTTTTTCTGAAAGGTATGCCGAGATCATCCCTCGTACAAATTTAAAAGAAACGAATTATACCGGAGGGACAACCGGACTTATCCTTGACTACTTTTTAACTCCTCTTGGATTACCTGTTGAAGACCATTCAATGACCTTTGGGACTTTTGGGTCGATGGGATTTGAAGGGGACTGGCTCGTGACTCCAAGTTTCTTTCCCCATGAAGTCTTTTATTTTCCAAAAGACGAAGTCAGCCTTAAAGATTGCGAAGCACTTGCAAACGATTTACTGGGGAATGAAGAGTTTAAAAAGTTTAAGACCCAAATCAAAGATTATTATGACAATGCTCCCTACCCAGAGCATAAAGAGGCTAAGGCCATCTTTAAAAGGCAATGTATGAAATGCCACGTTGATGGAACCGAAGGACCTATCATTCCTTTCTTTAATACCGATCTCTTAAAACAAGACGAATATCTAAGCTCAGAAATTATCAGAAGGATCCAAACAACCGACCCTCATCTAAAAATGCCCCTCTCAGGTGAGCTCACAGAAGACGAAACTCATTCCATTATTAAGTATTTAAGAACTACACCCAACGATTGATTCACAACTGAAATAGTTCTTTATTCTCATTTAAAACCTTCCTGATACCAGCTAAGGTCGAATTCTTTGAGGTACCAATTTGGCACCTCAAAATCCTGTAAATTATAGGATTCGATAATTATGGTATTGTATAATTTTGGAGATGGTGGTAAGGTTAGACTGAGAATTATCGAGTCTCAGAAGTATTTGAAGTGGTACAAGAGGCTTGATCGAACTCAAAGGGATCGTATAGAAGCAAGATTGCTAAAGATCCGATTTATGTCTTACTTTGGAGATATGAAGCGACTTGGTGAAATTTCTGAGCTTCGGTTCAAGGTCGGATTAAGAGTCTATTTTACGTTGGAAGGAAATGAATTGGTTCTTCTCCTCAATGGTGGAGGAAAGAATTCAAAGGGTGATCAATCTCGAGATATTAATTTAGCCAAAAAGATTTATCAGGAGTATCGCAATGGCAAACCGATTTAGTGACTGGGAAGAAAGAATGAGCAAAGAGCTGATCAAAAGCAAGAAAAGAAGAAAGGGGATCTTTCTCGAGCTTCGTAAAGATATTGATAATGATCTTGTTATTCTCAGAATGATGGTTTCCGTCATCGGGCTCAAAGAATTCGGGGAGCTTTCTGGTCTCGCCCCATCCAATCTCAGTAATTACCTTAAGGTCGGGAAGGATCTTAAGATCTCGACCTTAAGAAAGATGATGAAGCCTTTTGGCATCAAGATGGTCAATATCCCGCTGGATCAGGCGGCGTAAATAAATTATTACGAAAACACTTCGCTACCGAAGCGATTTAGAGGATTTATATTTAGCTCAAAATTATGCTAAGATAATCTCTATTCAATTGGGGGTGCCCTGGTTTCGACGGGGATCACGACGAATTGAGTGCGTGTCGGGGTTGGTCTCTTGGCCCCGTTATCAAGGAGACCAAACTATAATTGGTGAAAATCAATTTGCTATGGCTGCCTAGTCTAAGACTACCGCAACTATTGAGGGGCTTGCACCAATAACAAAAAGCAAGCAAAGTCAGTTGTGAGTCTGACGGAAAATAAAATTCTCCGGAGAGTTGTCGGGAAGACTCCGTAACATAACACCGAGTTTTGGCAACGTTATACAAAAAGTTGTAAGCCGGTTCCAGGGCTTATTGGAACTACACACGTAGATCTCTCTCTCTGAAAGGTTTCCGGACGTCGGTTCGATTCCGACCACCTCCACCATCACTGCTAAAAATGGTCAATCATCTGCGTCGCTATTCTTCGACTCGTCGCTTGCGACGTATCAGGGCATACGTCTCAGCATCTCGCTCGAAGCTCCTTGAGCATTGACCATTTTTAGTTGTGATGGTTTTGGTAATCGGACCGGCCTAGTCGACGACGAGGCAGGAGCCGAGGCGGTCAACTTGTTGCCCGAAGGGTCCCGTAGCAGGATGCGGAGGGAACATATCGATTCCGCCACCTCCATTAAAAGAAATCATTTAAATTCTAATTTTTTTTAGAGCCTAACTGCTCCTAAAGTAATTTCAAGAACTTAGTTTTTAGTTTCTTGTCTCTTTATTTGCATTCAACTCTCAAATGAATAACTCTGAAATTAATATATTACTATTGATATATATTAAAAAAGATATATAATGAGCGAAGAATGGGAAGTCCTTGAAGCCAAGGAAGTTACAAAGAGTCTGAGAAAGATCCCTCAGCGGATTCGAGAAAAGTATAAGCTGTGGATTGAAATTGTGAGATTCGGTGGTCCTCAAAATCTCAAGAACTATCCTGGTTTTAAGGATGAGAAGCTCAAAGGGAATTTAAGCGAATACCGAGCTTCCAGATTGAATCTTCAATACCGAGTGATCTACGCCGAGGAGAGACAACTCAAAGAGATTTATGTATTGAAAATTACCCCTCATAAATATGAAGAGGTTTAAATGAGAAAGAATAAAAAGAATTTTGTAAAAGCTGGGAAAACGATTCTCATGTCTCCAGGCGAGATGGTGAGGGGGCTTCGCGAACTGAAGGAGTGGACTCAGGTCGAACTTGCTGAGGCGACCGGTATTTCGCAAGCGAATATTAGTGCCATTGAAAATAATCGAATCGAGATTGGTAAACATCGAGCGATCCTGCTTGCAGAAGCTCTCAATGTACACCCAGCTTCTATTATGTTCTCGGATTATCCTGAGGCGGCTTAAAAGGTCACGCGTACCTTACTCATTTAAATTCCACTAAATAAATATCTACGAAAATACTTCGGTACCGAAGTGATTTCTGTTACCCTTTCTCCATGAAAAGACCAGATTTTATCAAGAACTACAAAGAAGTTATAAGCGAAGACAACTGCACTTACCCAAACAGTGACGAACTGCTGAGCATTGGTGCCCAGGTGGGCAGAGCGCTCGGTCTCAAGAAGATTGGGGTTCACATCGAAACTTTGCCGCCGGGGCGAAGAACCTCATGGCCGCACGCCAATAGTAGGGAGGATGAGTTACCTTATGGGGTTGAGGCTCCGCACGTTTGGATTGATGGACACCTTTATGAATTAAACCCCGGAGATTTTGTGGCCTTTCCCGCCGGAACCGGAATCGCTCATACGTTTTTAAATAATTCGAGTGAGAATGCTTTGTTGTTAGTGGGGGGAGAGTCTACCAAGAAAGAGAATAAAATCTTTTATCCGCTTCATCCCAAGTGCAATGAAGAAGTGCGCGAGAAGGGTTGGTTGTGGGAGGATTATCCTGAGAGGGAGTTGGAGCCGCATGATGGGGAGCCGGAGTAACACTGATCTTAAGGAGAAAGGTGTTGGAACCTTAAATGTTCCTAGAGCCTGAAGGCATTTTTCGCGAACGTGAGAGTGCTTTAACTTTGATTATTTTTCAAATTTTCTAATACTTCTTTTTCTATAATTCTTTGATTTTTTCCACTTGCTGTCTCGTTTTCAAAATACATAAAAAGTTCGTCATAGTTTTCTATCGAAATAACCTTTTTAGATGGGTCTAATGGTTTACGGTGAGTAATACGGTTAGAAAATATGTCGCCTAATAGCAAATGTTGAGCCTCTATTCTTAGATCAATCATATAGCACATAAAATCCATCAAAATTTCAGTTGCATTCTTGATATTTAATTTTAGCTTTGAAAATTCCTTTTCATCAATAAAAGACGGTGGAATTGTTTGAACTTCATTTCCAGATAAAACGATATCTTTATTAGTATAATCATAAAAGTTTTGAGAATTTTTAGAGTAAAAATCCATTAAGTCATAATGGACTGAACCAAAAGCTTTTTGAAAGATAAGGATTTTAGGCTCTATAATTATATTAGATTCTAAAATTGTGGTGAGTTTTGTAATTGCTTTGAGTGAATCAAAATGGTCTTTGTTAATTTTATCTACTCGTAACTTCCATGCTATTTTATTCTCTCCTTTTAATTGAGCGAAAAAATCCATCTCAATATTTGAGAGAAGTGACCCCAGGGTAGCATTATATTTACTGGTTATAGTTGTTGCTTTATCTATTTCATTAACAAGGGTCTCAAACATCTTAATTTTGAAATCTTGTTTATGATTTTCAGCCAATTGGAGCAGACCATGTTTATATCCTTTGTACGCAACCCAAATTGCCACTCCAGCAGCTAGTGCAGGTGAAAATAATTCAATTACTTGCTCAATAATCCACTTATGTTCCATTGGAAAGCTCATTTGATAATTCGAAAATAGATTGTAGTAGTAAAATTCTTAAACTAAGTGCTTCTTGCTAAATTTAAAAGTAAAAGAGGATTACGCAGATTCCTCAATATGACTATTCACGTATAAGTGATCAGGAAACATCTCATCAACGGCTCTCTCACAAATCTCCAGTGCTTTGTCGATATAGTCATGGAGATTATCAAATAACTCATCCTTTAACTCATGTCTAAAAATTATAGCCGTATTAGATTTGATCTGATCCATATTTAAGCATTCCTCAGGTTTGTCTCGATTAAGAATTTCAATAATTTTTTCATCAAGATTCTTATCGACAATATTTGCATTTTCAAATCTGGCTCGAAACATAAAGCGTCCAAATTCTTTATCAAGCCTAATTTCAAAGTAAAGTGTGCTAACACCTCTTTTAAATCGGTTATATCCTGGAGGGCAAATATCTAGGGGTAAGTACGTTGCAGTAATATAGTTCTGCCATGGGCCATCTTTGACAGTTGACCAATCTTCAGGATTGGCCCAACGCCATTTTTTAACATCTGAACTATCTGATGTTCTTCTACTAGCTTCTGTCAAGTGATCCCAAATAAATGAATTTAAATCATTGAGCTCTTTTTGAAAGATACCTCTTGCTTCATCTAGATTTAGAATGTTTGCATTGTACGCCAGACTAACCTCTGAAAATCTTTTCTTTTCTTTACTCACTTTTATTTTCTCCTTAAATACATTTCAGAATTAAGTATTATTTGTCGCATTTTTCTAAGTATAGTTTTTCTAAGCTCATTTCGGTAAAAATCAACAAAGATGCTTTGTTGTTCTTCTAACTGAGATTCCTCTTGGGTTTTCTTGATAATAGAGTATAGTTCAAAGTAGCTAATGCCCTTGAAGTGTTTCTCCTCGGCTCTTGCCCCTGTTGGAGAAAGAAATAGGTAATATCGTCTTTTACTTTTTGAATATCCTTGCTCAACTACTTGAAAGTAATCTCGTGTTTGATTTGTAGATTCAAATGTGTCTACTTTATTCTCTATTACCAAAATCTGTGAGTTGAACTCAATGAGAAGATCGATTCTTCTTGCTCCAATGTCGCTACCAGATAAGTTATTATCTATTTCGTCGAGTCTTCGTTCACGGTATACGTTTATATATCCCCGTTCTGAAGTAGCGTAGTCGCTATAGATATTACTAAGTAGATTGTTTAAGAGGTTTTGAGAGAAATCGCCCATTTTATAATCATCAAATAACGTTATAAGAAAGTCTGAATGAAGGTTTTCATCTGATCCACGATCTATAAACTTCAGGATTGATGGTTGGTGATTGATTTCTTCGATCGAAAATTCATGTTTCTTAATATGATCGCAGACTAATTGGCTAATATTGCAAATAGAACTGATTTCTTTGTCATAGTTTTTATTCTTACTTCTTCCTTGTTTTAAATTAGATTTTTCATACTTACTCAAAAGGCTTTTAAAAATAGAAATGGATGAGATTAGGCCTCCTCGAAAAGGCTGCTCTTTGGGAATCAATAATTCTTCACGCTTGCTACTAAAAGCAATAATAGAATCAGAAACTTCTGAAATAGAATTTACCAATTTTAATTCTGGCAAAATAAATCCTTGGGGGTAGTTCTTTATTAATTCCTATCGGAATTTAAACGAAATTCCAGTAGTAAAATCTTTAAGCTCTGCATAGATTCAACCAATCTTAACAAAACCCATTCTTCAAAATAAACGTCCCCTCACTTAGCCGAAGTTCAATGGTCAAGTACTGGATTTAACTCTCTAAATTCCGATAAGAATATAATCATCAAATTTGGAGTTCCAGTGAGAATATTTCGTTTTCTTTTCTTTCGAATAAAATCGATCCAACAAATTGAACCAGTTTTTGAACTTCCTCCTGGTGACTTGATTAAGGTTAAGGTTTTTAAAGTCATTGATGGAGATACAGTCGATGTGATCTCTGGAGAGGAGTTGGTACGAATTCGCTTAGATGCGATTGATTGTCCTGAAGGGAATCAACTTTGGGGGAATCTTGCGACAGCTGGACTTGTGAAATTGATTGGAGGTAAGGAAGTCTACCTCGAGCCTTATGGTCTTGATCGTTATGGGCGAAATTTGGCGACAATCTATGTGATGCAAAAGCATGAATTGATTAATGTGAATGAGTGTATGGTGAAGCGTGGCCATGCTTGGGTGATGCGATTGTTCTATGAACATCTTTCGAAGCCACGTCAAATGAGACTGAATAAACTTGAAAGCTGGGCCAAGAAAAAGAGGGTTGGTCTTTGGCAATTAGAGAATCCTATTCCTCCTTGGGAATATAGAAAGGAAGACTTTAAGAAGGCGAGTGGGGAGTAGGTATTATGACCGTTGCGTATTCAGCATACTCAAAAAAGGATAAGAAGTTCGTTATTGGAGCAGATGATCTCGAAGGAAAGACCGGTAGAAAAGTTTCAAAAATAAGAACCATTAGGAACCGTTATGTTATCTGTGTAACAGGTTGTGATAATCCGATCCATGCATTTGATATGGGTTCCAAAGATTTAACGGACCAGCAGGTTGATGAAGGTTGGCCGGATGTGAATGAGTTCATGGACGATATTGGAGAATGGACGAAGCAATATACGGAATGCCAGATTCAAAAACACAGCAATACTACAGAAGTGAAAGCATTACTTTCTAAGCCTTCAGGTTTCGATTCTACTGTTATTGTGTTTGATCTAAAAATTTTTGATTTATTCAAACTTGAGATAAAGGGATTATACCCTCTAGACAAATTTGATTCAAAAAAAACAAAGCGGTCTATATTGAAGGAGGATGTTATTAATCTTCATGCAATGGCGAAAAATAGAACAAGTCCCTTGGAGACAATCCCTTTAAATCTCAATATATACAGTGACCCAGAAAATGTTTTTAAAAGTCTAATCAAGCTTGATAAGGATTATCATGATCGAGCTAGGTTAACTCAACCTGATGTACCAAAGATCGGCGATCTTGGTTCTTTCTGTCATTTTGATCAAGGCAACTTGAACTACGTGGAAATAAAATAAATCGAGAGGATGATTATGGAGCTATTAATTTACATTGTTGTAACATTAGTTGTTTTTTTAATAATGAGAGAGGTTGTGATGTGGTACTGGAAGATTAATGAACGAATTCTCGAAATAGGTTCCAGTAGTAAAATCCTTAAGCCCTGCGTTTACTGTTCCGCTTAAGGAAAAAGGTACTGGAACTACTACTCCAAATAAATCAAGGGATTCCGAGCTAAACTTTTTTCATTGAACCACTTCAACTAAAGATCTTTAGAATTACTGTTTTATTTAGGCTATCATTTTTCTCAAATATTTATTTATGAGGAGGGTCTGTGAAGTCAGCTCTAATTTTAGGTTTTTTCTTTCAATTATCTTTGTCATTTGCCAGTGACCAATTAGTCGAGGCGGTTCACAAAGGAGATATTGAAGAAGTTAAAGTTCTGCTCGAATCGGGTGCTGATATCAACCACGAACATAGTCTGTATGATATAACAGCTTTAGAGTCCACGACCCATGATATCCGAAGCCTGGTTCCAACGGATATCAGCGAATTTGAGTACGCCCGAAAAAAGTTTGATATCGCAAAGTTTTTACTTTCTCAAGGAGCAAAGATTACAGGACATTTTGTAAGAAACGTCTTGGTAAAGAAAAGAGCCTATCAACCATTGATGTTGGATTATCTTCCAAGTGTTGATCAAGTCTTTGAAGATGGGCACACCATTCTTTCTTATATTCATAAGTTTGATTATCACGTGGGGTATCACAGTAAACGAGAAGACTTTCATAAATATTTTCGTTTAAGCACTAACCGTGAGCAAATGGGGGGAGGAAAACTTCCTATTCATATGTACATGGATATTTATGGGGGTGATTCTAAACAGATTATCGAGTTTATAGAGGAAGGAATTAATTACGAGCTAAAAGATGGGAGTGGATATACAGCACTGCTGTATGCTGTTAAATCTTCGCATACCGAAGTCGCTAAATATCTAATTCAGAAAGGCGCTGATGTTAATGCTCTTACAAAGTACGGTCAAAATGTGGCGATGCTAATTGCGGAGCATATTGCACACTCCACAGGAGAAATGAGTGCGAATTGGACCTATGACAGTAGAAGACATTTCAATCGGGCCCAGGGAACACGTAACAAATATATCAATCTTCTTTATAAAGTCTTAGCTAGGGGAGTTGATCTTAAGGTACAAAATGAGGCTGGATTAAATATCCTTCATCTTATTTTGAGAAACGGTCGTTATAAAATCTATAAAGCATATGTTGATAAGCAGATGTTGAGTTTAGTTCGAGAACTCCTCAATAGTGGTGCCGAGATTAATCAGATGACTAAAAGGGGAGAGTCGATATTTTTTCATCTGGCGACGACGAAGAGTGCTGATCGAGAGTTTTTGTCCTTTCTTCTTGAAAAGGGAGCTCAAATTGATGATGAAAATTGGAAGCAAGTTTCTGCTTATTCCAACTGGGCACTTGTTGTAGCAGAAGATGATTTTTACTCAAGTTATTCTGACGATGAGGAGTATGCTTATAGTTTAAACATGGTTGAGTTTCTTCTAAAGAAAGGGGCTAACCCCTGTATAAAGCATTCGGAGATTGTTAAGGAATATGAAAGTAAGATTGAAAGGGTTACTCGAGCAATAAAACGAACCAATCGATTGTTAGGTATTAAACGTTCCAAGAACGATAGAAAGTTTCGATCTATTTTAAGGAGTCGTTTGCGCTACTTGCAAAAAATTGCGAAAGAAAACTCTTGTGAACAATAGGAAATTAAAAATGAAAAAAATATTATTAGTGTTTATTGCTTTATCTTTATCGCCTGTCTTTGGATCAGACTATTGTGAAGTGACCAAGTACCCATTAGGTTATCCTTATCCTTCTCCAAGAGAATTCTATGAAGTTGATAAGCTCCAAGAAAAAATAGATGTTTTTGAGAGTTTTTTCATTAAGAAACAAAAAAGGAAGGCTTTTGAGTACCTTCAGAGCTATAGTTTTGGTAAAGATACAAGCTTTGATAGTTTTACTCCCTATATACCATGTCAACATTACTTTATGCTAAGGGCCCTTCATAATGGTTGGTATGACTTTAAACAGTATATTGCATACGCTCAGAAAAGTTATTATAACTCGCCTCCTGGAGATCCTATTGAGCTCGCAATGTCGAGAGTAGATAGCATTGAAAGCTTTCACCTCTATAATCTTCAGTATGATAGAGGAAACCTACTTGATAAACTTAAGAAATGTGCTGAAAAAACGAGTTTTAATAGTGGATCAGCAGATTGTCGTGCAACGATAAAGTTTTACAATGAAGTGAAAGACTTAGGGGATACTTCTCCAGGTCCAGAATTCTTTAGTTCCTCCTATAACAATTCCGCAGATTCTTGGGCTCCAGTTGGCGAGGATCTTTATCTTGCTCAGGTGGCTAATAATGGGTTTGGTAAGAGTGTTCGAATTCGAAAGTTAAAAAATTCGAAATCACTTGATGACTCCTTTGGAAATGATGGTGAGATAAAAATCAATTTTAATCATATTCCTTCTAATACCGATTTATTAACTTTTGAAGTGAATGGTTTTTTCTATCTCATCGTTAATTTTATAAAATATACCGGTAATTCTCCTGAAGAGAGGAAGGATCTAGTTTATAAGATCTCGCTTAATGGTCAGTCAGTGACAGAGTATTCATTACCAGGAGAAACGGCTGATATTTTTGAGAAACAGGTTATATCCGAAGTGCTCTTTGATGGGGATCGTAATCAATTTATTGCAGTGAATCTCTCTTGTAATCATTATCAGGATGGTTGTGTTAATTATATGGTTTTAGATGAACAACTAAATCTTATGAAATCCAAATTTAATAGCGAGCGAGTTCTTAGCTCTGATATTTTATTAGGTTACAAAGTCCTTGATGGTTATCAACGAACAATCTTCCAAGGGGCTGTTTATGATTACTTTAATGGAGAAAAGTTTGCTGAGCTTTTCAGTTCACGAGAAGTTTTACGAATTGAGAATGATATTCTCTATTATATTCATGTGAGAAAACAGGAATATAGAAAGGTAAATATCCGAACAGGTGAAGATGAACTTATATATTCTAATTTGCCTGGAGATTTCAAATCAGTCTTTTCCCATAGAGATTGGCGTGGTTACACTGTTAATAAAGTTTATTCCCTTGATGATAAACTTCTTCTGTTTCATGAAGGTAAGTTATACAAATTTTCCAATGATTTAAAACTTTTAGGTATCGAATCTAGAAGTTTGCCAGATTACTACGCATGGAAAGTAAGGCCGACAGGTAACCTTCTTTTAGTAGAAGCAAACTATGGGTTTGGGCATTATGGAGATCATTACAGGATGAATGACAAAGGTCATATATTAAGTCCCGTGAAGCTACTGATTTATCGTTAAGACGATTCAGAGTAAGTTCTGCGTTTATAACTTTCTTTAAACACCGCTTCTATAGTGCCAAAAAGCACCTCTAGACAGACTCTCATGAGTACTTTATCTGTTTAAATCAGAATTTACTTAAAGGAGTATATTATGAGAATAATTCTAGTCGTGACTTTTCTTTTATTAAGCTTGAGCAATAGTAGCTTTGCTCAAGAAGAATGTACCCATGTCCCTTATCAAGATAAAGTCGAGGAATATAAAAGACATATCCCAAGTGAAAACATCTTTAGTTCCCAAGAAAAAGTAACTCAAATGGGGAAAATCAAAATTGAAGTTTTCAACTCTGTTGTTGCAACTTTTCAGTCGACATCGCATCTTTATGAATGCTTCAATCCAAGCAATGGCTGGGAGAGAACAAAGTATGAACAGGGTGAGACGAAAAAACTCCGATCTACTAAAGAAGGAGGGTATCCTTTTACTGCGAAAGTGACATTTCCAAATGGGAAGTCATTCCAGGTAGATAATCGGGTCGTCTTTTCTCACTTTGAAAAAGAGTATAATTACAGTCTTACCAAAGAAGGAGTGTTTGCTTCGGATGATATTTTTGCTCCAAAGTTAACTTTCGAGCAAACTGTTTTAGTCATTGCAGGTGATAATCTACTTGAAAAAGACTATTCAAGATTAATGGAAATGCTTAAAGCTGAGCTACCGTAATCCGATAGTTTCCAGTAGTAAGATCCTTAAGCTTCGCGGAGAAATTATTTTTATCATTCTTGTAAAAATTTTTGAATCAAGTGAATGAAGTGGTCTATCTTTAGTTACTTAGAACTTTGCAGTATTTTAAATTCTTGCATGTACTGAGCCCAGTGGAAGAAATTACTTTAAAAGATATTGAAAAGATTATCTACATCATCCGCGGTCAGAAGGTCATGTTGGATAGTGATTTGGCGGAGCTGTATGGGGTTGAGACGAAAAACCTGAACAAGGCAGTCAGTCGGAATATCGAGCGATTTCCTGAGGATTTTAGGTTCAGACTCAATGAGGACGAGCTCACAAACTTGAGGTTCCAAATTGGAACCTCAAGTTTGAGTCATGGAGGTCGAAGATATACTCCTTACGTCTTCACCGAACACGGCATCGCCATGCTTTCCTCAGTGCTTAGGAGCGAGAGGGCCGTGAAGGTCCACCTTTCTATTATCCGTACCTTTATCAAGCTCAGGAAGATTGTTAAGTCTGATGAGGACCTCGCTGAAAGATTTGAAAAATTTGAAGAAGGGACGAATCAAATTTTTAAAGTAGTTTTTGAAAGGTTGGATAATTTAGAGGCGGAGGCTCCAGCTTTACCAACCAAGAGAAAAAAGATTGGTTTAAACTCTAAATAAATAATTAATAAATTACTTCGGTACCGAAGTATTTTTTGCTAGTCTGGGTCCATGAAATACTTATTAATACCATTTTTACTTTTAACTCAATTAGCCTATTCCGACGGAGGAACTCCTGGGGAAATCGGTAAGCACGAGCGAGCCTTTTCAAACTCTGAAGGGAAGGTTTCTCAGTGGGCATATACAGTCTCGACCTATATAAAAACTCGATCAGTTGGAGACGATAAATCACTCGATATCATTCACGATGCCCAAAATGAAAAAATTCTTGAAAAGTTAAATAAGAGAACGAAAGAACTTTTCGTTGAATGGGTTAAAAAAACATTTAATAAAGATTTGATATTAGATGATAAATTCTTAAGTAGTCTTGAAAAGGTGAAAGCTCTAGGGCGGAGATATTATTTCTACACCAAGAAAAATCCATCTTTTAAAAAAGTGCGGGTTATTGCTGGAAGAGAAAAGTACGGACTCGTTTTTTATAGATTGGATATATTTCCTTAAGCTCATGAACAAAAAACTAAAAGATTTAGAAGGTTGGCATTACGGAGGCAAGGGCTCTGGAATTGAAGACGAATTGCTGGAATTAACCTTAAAAGGGATTAAGACAGCGACGTGTAGTTGGTACGAAAGCCACCTGGTTGAAAATGTTCCGATACCACAAAAAGGTGAGCGGTCTTATATCATGGACTCAAAAGATAACCCCAGATGCATTATTGAATTAACCTCTGTGGAGGTGATGCCGTTCTTGGATGTCAGTGAAGAATTCGCTTATCTTGAAGGCGAAGGGGATCGGTCCTATGAATATTGGCGTGCGGCCCATGAAAAGTTCTTCTCAGAGTATGGAAAGACGATCGGTCTGGAATGGGATTCAAAGACTGCAAAAGTGGTTTGTGAAAAGTTTCGAGTAGTTGAAATTTTAGATTAAATAATTACGAATGCTGCTCTTGTTGAAAAGGAAGCCTTCTAAAAACTAAAAGACGATTATTCGCAGGCATCTCATGATCTTTAATCAGTTCGAATCCAAATTTCTCCATTGATTTTAAAACATCTTCGAAATTTCGAATGGCCGACTTCGGATTTCTTTCCTGAAGCCAATCATTAAACTTTTTATTACTCTCAGAAGTGAATTGGCCATCATAGTTAAAGGGACCATAAAAGAAAACATGTGCGCCTTCTCTTAAACGTTTACCTAAAAGTTTGAAGAGTGTCTTGCCTTCTTTCCAAGACATGATATGAAGACAGTTTGCCGAAAAAACATATTGGAAACTGGTTCTTGGGAAATCATCCTCACCAACTTTAAGTAATAGGGGACCAGCGACATTAGGAACTTTATTTTCGGTTAGCGTTTCTTTAATAACTTTGTGATTGGGTTGAACATCAGAGGTCACCCAGTTGAGTTCAGGAAAATGCTTGGCAAAATAAACCGCATGCTCAGCCGTTCCGCTCCCAATCTCTAAAAGGTTTTTCCTGCCTCTTACATATTGCTTGAGGACCTCAAGAATAGGTTCTCTATTTCTTAAAGTTGCAGGGGCCTTGGCTTCTTCCATTTAACGTCTTTTAAAATGAAGAGGGATTTGAATATCCTCACGCCCTTGAACCGTAAGAGACTCATTGATTTTCATTAAGCGCTTATTATCTCGTGAGGTGATGAAGTTAAAGACATCTCCCGCGCGAGCAGATCTTCCCACTCGTCCACAACGATGGAGGTAGTAATCGGCTTCAGAAGGAAGGTCAAAGTTGAGAACCCATTGAAGGTGAGAAATATCAACTCCTCTGGCCATAATATCAGTTGAAATCATAACTCCACCGGTTTTTCTAAAATCTTCAACCACCTTGAGTCTATCTTTGATTTCTAAATCTTTATGAACCAGATAAACTTTTTCTTTTTTAAGCTTTTTAATTTGTTCGTAAACTCTTTGGGCCCGGGCCTTATTCCCCATAAAGACCAGACCATTTCGCTTGTTTTGCTTTTTTAGAAATGAATTAACGTAAACAAACTTATCATCTTCTTCGAGGCTTATATTATGGGTGCTGACTTGGTGGTTAAGAACATTCTCTTCACCTTTCCCGATGGTTTTAAAAGCTCTATCAGGGAAGGCCTCGGAGATGATTTCTTCAAAGTTAGCCGGTCTCGAAGCTCCAACTAAAAAGACTTGCGCTTGATCATTCAAAGTCAGGTGAGCGATTTCTTGAGTCGTTTTCTTAAAAGAAGAGTCGAAGAGTTGATCTGCCTCATCGAGAACAAAGAACTTTAATGATTGCGTAGAGAGATCCTTCTTTTTAAAAGCCCTGAAGCATCTTTCTGGACTGGTAATGAGGATATCCATTGGGGATCTAAAAAGGTTATCAAGGGATTTTCCCTTATCTCCCCCAATGAGTTTTCTAATTCTAAGTTTTGCAAAGTGTGAGATTCCTTTAGCGACAGAGAAAACCTGTAAGGCCAATTCTCGAGTAGGAACTAAAACAATTGCCTTAGGGCTGGCCGTTTGTTCTTCACCACCTAGGGCCTCGAGTTCCTTTAATCGTTGAATCACGGGAAGTAGGTAAGCGAGAGTTTTACCACTCCCTGTTTTCCCTTGAACGATAAAATCACCTTCGCCAAGCAACGCTGGGAAAGCAGAGCTTTGAATCTGAGTTGGTTTGCTTAGTTTTGAATCGCTAAGATACTTCGTGAGGTCAGAGTTGGTGATAAATTCTTGAAAACCATTTTGCTTTGAGCTCATGAGCTATCCTTTATTTTAAGCAGTCTAAGTAATGAAAACTAGCACTGACGCTTTCTAGGTGTAAAGCCGGCCCCAAAAGCGTGAAATAATGCCATTGTTTGGAAGAAGTCTTTAATTTTGGGGATTTAAGTGAGAAAAGAGGGCATCTAAAACATAAAACTAGTCAAAGAGCTTGAAGGGGCAAACGTGGTTAATTTTAGCGCTCTGGATCTGCTTCCATCGATCAAAAAAGCAATTGCTGAGAAAGGGTATACCAAGCCGACTCCCATTCAGGAGCAGTCGATCCCTCATTTGTTAAAAGGAAAAGACCTTTTGGGGATCGCTCAAACGGGGACCGGGAAAACGGCGGCCTTTTCATTACCCTTGATCAGTCGGTTGGGGAGCAAGAAAACCCGACCGAAGTCTCGCAATGTTCGTGCCTTGATTCTGACTCCGACTCGTGAGTTGGCCTCACAGATTGAAGAGAATATTCAAAGTTATTCAAAGGGATTAAAACTTTCGAGTGCTGTTGTCTTTGGTGGGGTGGCCCACGCGAAACAAATCAAAGCGCTGAATAAAGGTCTCGATATTTTGATTGCGACGCCGGGGCGACTCTTGGATTTAATGGATTCAGGGTATATTCGCTATGACGAGCTTGAGGTTTTCATCCTTGATGAAGCCGATCGTATGCTTGATATGGGTTTTTTGAATGATGTGAAAAAGGTCATCAAGCAGCTTCCAAAGAAAAAACAAACCCTCCTTTTTTCAGCAACAATGCCTAAGGGAATTATTGGGCTTGCGAATTCTCTGTTGAGAGATCCTGTTAAAGTTGAAGTCACTCCTGAGAAGATGACGGTAGAGAAGATTGCTCAACGGATTCATTTAGTGAAAAAGAAAAATAAGCCGAATCTGCTTCTCCATATTTTGAGCAAAGAGAAAAACATCAAAAGTGTTTTGATTTTCACGCGAACCAAGCGAGGAGCGAATAAAGCGCTTGAATATTTAGAAGAAGCGGGGATACGATCAGGTGTTATCCACGGGAATAAATCTCAGAACGCTCGAGAAAAAGCACTTGAAGGTTTTCGCTCGGGGAAGTTTAAGATCCTCATTGCCACTGATATTGCTTCCAGAGGGATTGATGTTGATCATGTTAGTCACGTGATTAACTACGATCTTCCGGAAGATCCTGAAGTTTATGTTCACCGGATCGGAAGAACTGCTCGAGCGGGACGAGAAGGAGTGGCGATTTCATTTTGTGACCAATCGGAACTAAGCCTGTTCACTAGTGTCGAAAAGTTTATTAAAAAGAAGCTTAATGTAGATGAGGACCAACCTTATCACACGGATAGGCAGACACTTGAAGAGCTCTTTCGACCTAAGCCCAAAAAGGCCAGTCAGAATAATAAGCGTGCTCAATCGCGAAATCGTAGGCCAAATAATAAAAAATCCTCTGTTCGTAAGAAGCGTCTGGTAAATAGAAAGAAACAAGGGAAAAGAAGATAGAGGTTCAATAAACACTAAATAAATATTCGCGAAAACACTTCGGTAGCGGAGTATTTTAAATAAAAATTTTTGGTGCTAGGCTAGATGTATGAATAGAATTAAATCAATTTTTCTCCCGCTTATTCTTATCTCTTTACCACTTTGGTTTTTCGATCACCTTGCTCGATATCTTGGAAGTATCCCTAAACTGGTGAGTCCAGAGGGAGCGAGTGATTATCTATATTTTACCTTATTTCAAAGTGCTTACTTTAGAGATTTTCTTACGATCGCTCTGTTTACTCTTTTTGTTGTTTTGATGAAAAGAAGATTGAACTTAACTGCGATAAAAGATTCGAAAATACTATTCACGGTCGTTGGTTGTGCTCTTGGTGTGGCCACTCTTCCTAAAATCATAGGTTATCTTCTTGTGGGACCAGCAGGAGACTTGATGTTAGTAGGGATCCCTGGAGTGCGAATGCTTCCGATTTTAGCTTTTTATTATTTTGGAATCATTGATACCTTTAAAGACTCTTATTCAGAGTTAAAATTGCTTCTCTTTATCCTTTTAGCGGATCTTGGTTTGGAGCTTTTGGGAAGTGTTTCCTTTGCTCCACTTTATACATTTTTTCCAATTGAGAACTTTGTAGGAGAGATTCCACTTATTTCTTTTAATGGAATTCGTTGGAATATTTTCTTTCTCTTGCCACCTTTGTACGCTTTTATTTCTAGTATTGTTTATCACCGACTAGGTCTTTTTGCTGCAATCCTCTTTTCGTTTCTGACCGTCAGCTTTGCGCTGGTTTGGGAGCTTGGTTTTGGGTTAAGTTATCCCACTCAATGGCAGTACTTAATCATTTATTCGGGCTTAATTTATGGAGTCTATAGATTTTTACCAAAGCATGGAAGCAAGTTTCTGTAGAAAAATCATTAAGTACACTGCTTATTCAACCTCAAGCCTATAAGAAACAGGGATGAGACCCCCAGCTTTCGCTTCAATTTGATAAGTTCCCCTCGATAGATTTTCAAGTTCAAGGTGAGTCGAGGTGACTTCAATTTTTTCACCATTTGGCGAATGGACTATCCAATCATTGAGTAATTCTTCTGTGTCTTCATGATGATGGGCAAGCACAGTTAAACTAATATTGGATTGAAACTCAGGCTCGCCACTTACGATGACGACTTTGGTTTCTTGTCTCAGGTTTTCGATATGCTTGTCGACCTTAAATTGAATGTTTTCTCTTTCAAAGAGATTATTGTTAGGAAAGTCGTTAAGCTTGGCCGACCATCGCCAATCACAATGAATATGAGTCTTATACCTTAGAACAAAATCAGCGTTATGAGCGGCACAAAGATCTCCCATTTGAGCAACAGTTAACCCAGCGATATTGAGATCAACCGCATCGCCATACTGATGCCTTGACCATTTAGCAGAACCATCGATCGTTGCATTGTATGCTGGAGACCTGTAGGCACTATTAACATTTATAATTCGATTGCTTGAAGATCTCATCGTTTGAAGGTTCTTCGCAACATAAGGTGAAAAGTAGGCGTAACGACCTTTCCTCGCTTGCATAACTTCACCAACTTGAAAGTTTTGTGCAATAAAATCATCAGCGTCGGCCCGATGTAGGTCCACGAGTAGTTTAGGCGCTTCATAAAAACTAGGGTCCCAAGTACTTGGAAAACTGGAATCTCGGTGCGGGTTAATATAATTATAATCTTCTGTTTCTTGAATAACATCACGACTGAGAAAAGCTTGGAGGCAGACCTTACCACCGTGATCACTTCCGTCATAGCAAACGTCCATAGGGGAGTTATCTCCTTGATCGTCTGGTTCTTCTATTGATGTTATACCTCGAACCCCAGAAGCATCCTGTTTCCCACAGCTGAATAATAGAAAGGTGAGTAAGAGTAGAGATAATAAGTTTCGATATTCCATCATCGAGTCTCCTAGAGACGTGACCTTCCCGATCACTAACTTAAATTATCCTATTGAAGAGTGATTTAATCAATGAGCAGTAAGCCAACCATGGGACTCTTTTGGTCAGGTATGTGTCTAATACGCCTATTCTTTAGGAGCAAAAGCTTCGAAAACTTCCTGGGCCGTCATGTCTTTCGTTTTGTTCGAAAAGGCATAGTAACTAGGTTTGTGATCAATAAAAACCTGGTGGTCAAAAACTAATTCTGGTTCATCGAAAATTTCAGAAGAAAAAATATAATGTTGATTTTGTTTGAAACGATAGAAAAGGCTAGTACCGCAGTTTTTACAAAACCCACGATCCGCCCATTCTGAAGAATCGAAGATGCCTAGATTTTCTTCTCCAGTGATTTTTACATTAAGCCCACAATCAACGGTTAAAAAAGGTCCGGCTACCCATTTACGACAGGTGACACAGTGGCAAGCTCCGAGGTTTTGGTGCATTTCTTGGGCTTCGACTTTGATCTTTCCACAGAGACAAGATCCTTGGACGGCTTTAGTTTTTTTCACGGGGACTCCTTAAGGGGCGTTTAGGTTTATTCTCCATTCTGGCGGAAATAAATCAAGAGGGTTTTTTGGGTAAATAAAAAATCTGACACCAATTCAAACATTCTGATACTAGAACTTCATTATAACCGGTTGAAATTGCTTATTAACAGTTTGGAATGATGTTTGCTAAACTATAAGTAGGAGACTGTTATGTTTCAAAATGCTTTAAAAGTTTCGATTCTTTTACTTTTTATTTCATGCGGAGGGGATGATGAATTAACTCCGCAAGTTGGAACTCCAAGTGATACGCCAATTGAAACTGATTATGAACTTGTGAATGCAAGAAGAGAAAATGACCGAATTTATCTAGACTCTTTTCGGTATAGAGAGCTTTATGCTTATGATGAAGGGAAGTCTTCTGTGACAATCCCCAAAGAAACCTTTCTTGATATGACTGAAGACGACATCAAAGTCTATGTGAAGGTTGAGGCCAGTGACTTCTCTCGAGTTGATGGGCTAACCTTAAAAGGTTCAGAACAACCTTGGTCGCAAATGAAATTCATCTCGAAAACGACAGGTGATGTCGTGAAGCTTTGTGTTCAAATCCAACCTAAATCTCAAACGATTTCATCGGTTGGGATTACTGAAGTTGAACTGATTAAAAAGAATGTCTTCACTGTTTTAGGGGATACCAAAGATTGTGTCGGTGTGAGTGCTAATGGGGTTGATGTTTTTTCTGGAATTGAGACCAGCTATCTCTATATTAATGACGACACGATAGTGGAAGCAGAGGCGAAAAGTGATATGAAGGCCGGTAATCAACGTGTCGGAACTCAGGTGGAATTTTCTTTTCTCATTTCGATCTAAATTTGATCTTCAAAGAATTTAAAGTTCATCAGTTCTAAAATGTGCTCATTTTTAGGATCTTCTTTAGCTTTTTGAAGGATAAATTGTGCTTTTTGTTCAGTTAGCTCTTCCCAGGGATAAGCACCGCCAATATACCTTTCAAAGATTTCTTCTGCCATTTCAGGGTTTGAGCTGAAGTCAAAAAACATGACATTGTTTGTATCAATGAGAAAAGTTCTTGGATCGAGGTTCGCAGAACCAACTCCCACAATATTTCCTGCCTTAAAGATTTTTGCATGAAGAGATCCTGATCCCTTTTCAAGGCCGAGTTCGAAGAATTTAATCTTTCCTGAACCTTGAAGTTTCTTTTTCCATTCACTTATTTTTTGGTAACTCGCTAGATTCACAATACTTAAGTCAGTTGTTGTCATCGAATTAGTATAAAGATTTATATCCACTCCCTTCTTAATCGCTATTTCAAGTGAGTTCAACATTTCTGGATAAAGATAGAGATAGGCCATAACCATATCAATTTGCCCTTTTTCGGGAGTCATCTCTTCAATGACTCTTTTCCAGTCATGCATGATTTCCTTTTTTGAATAAGCAGAGTGATAAAGATTTTCTGAATAGCGAATATCTAAAACGTCATCTGACTTTAAAGTTCCGTCTTCAACTCGTTTCTTTAGATCTTCGATTCGTTCTTCAAATACTTTTGACTTCTCCTGTAGATTCTTTTGCTGAGTCAGGTATTCTTTGGAGTTAATATTAAACCTTCCGGGTGTTTCATAAAGGTCAGAATAGGCATTCCAAAGTCTTGAATAACTTTCACTGAACTCTTTCCCTTGAGCGGTTGAAGTGACAGATCCTGAAACCTCGGAGTCAACGAAAGGGTAGTTACGCCCTTCCAAGAGACCTCTACTTTTATCTGTAATCTCATCAAGACCGATGTGGTATTCATCACTGATATTCCGTCCTCCAATAATAAACTCATAACCTCGATCAGTCGTTGCAAGGAGTTTCTTGTGATGCAATCGTCTTAAGTAGTTTTTAAGAAAACGCTCCATCCTCATCAACTCTGGAATTTGTTTGAGGACTCGAGGATCAGAAAAAAGCTTTTGAAGTAAAACCATCTTGAGGTCGTTGGGAGCCACTTGACTCGCCTCTATGGTTTTAAAGGTTGCCGCTTCGGTTTGAAGCTTTTGAACGAGATAAACTTGAAAGTCCCTTTTGGATCATTGCGGGATCTTGTAGTGCAAATCCTTCGAGAAAAGAATGAGCATCAGTCATTTCCAAATCTTTTTTGAGATAGCTTTTGAATTTTTTTGAAGCCGGCCGGAAAAGTTTTACTTTTATGCCTTTTTGAGAGTTGATATAGGCGAGCCATTTTTTATATTTCACAGACATAAAGTAATCAATCAACAAGTTAACCTTCACTCCTTTTTGAGAAGCCTCGATAAGTTTCTTTGTCAGAAATGCTGAACTATAGTCATCTTCAAAAATAAAATAGGCGAGATTGAGTTCTGTTCCTGGCTTTGCATTTTCAATCAACTCAATTTTTTTAAAGTAACCTGATTCACCATTCGTGTGAACTTTCATATTTTCAACTTTTCCAACGAAAGCGTTAGTCTTGAGATATTTTGAATCATCTGCAATCGCTTTGAAGAAGGGAGCAGCTTGAGTATAAGGAAGGCATTGGTTGAGACTACTAGGAACTCGATAAGAAGCTTGCGAACAGGAGTATAAAAAGAGAGTAACTCCCAGACTTAATATAATCTTTCTCATAGTTTTTTTATCGGTATTTTTTATGAAATCTCTAGTTATAGAGAGCTTGAAGCAGAAGGTTTTTAGTCAGTTTTTGCACAAGAGAGATTTATTGCAATTGTTATAAACGATACAGGTTGAGATACCTAAGTAAAAAGCTTTATCTTTTGAATCTTAAACTTGTAAAGATACAATAATGACATCATTCATTAACGATCAAGGAAGAACGAGTAATGAAATTTTTATTATGCTTACTAGTTTTAAGTACCAATGCCAATGCCAATGCCAATAATAGATTGTGGAAAAATTTTTTAGAATTAAAAAAACAGTATTTTTCTAAAATGGATTTTTATAATCCTAAGATAGCAAAAGAAATTCCAGCTTTTGAACGATCGCTTTTAGAAAGTTCAGATCTGATCTTAGAAAAACCAATAGCAGAAAGATCTAAAGATGAGGCCCAGATTCTAGCCTATACTGCACTCTATATTCTCAATGCAAAACTTGGTTTTTTGACAGAAAATTTGTCGCTGGATTGGTTAGAAGCTTCTCAAAAGTTTACTTCATCGGATGATCCCAATGAGATACATCTCGCTCGTCATCGACATGTTGCTAAACTTCTTGAAGCCTCTGTGGAGACGGACTCAGAAGCGCGACTGACACCCTATTGGTTATCAGCTACAAAATTTAGTCTTTCTATTCTTGAAGGAGTGGAGCCTGAGCGTGAGCAAATAGATCTGATGATTAAGCAAACCTATGCGAATGCTTTTGGTTTCTACAATACTTATATTACATTGAAAGAACTTAATATGAATAAGCACATTAATTACTCTTCTCCCGAGCTTGAAAAAGCATTAGAGACATCAGCTGAGAAAATGCTGAAGGTAAAACTTTCAAGAGGACCAGGTACAAAAAAAGAAGTTCGTGAGGGCTCAAAGACCGCTCCCCATGTGACAGAAGGGTCTTTAGTACTTTTAGCTGAGTACTATGCCAATAAATATGCGACAACTCCCCATCATGAGAATGAGTTAAAAGCAAAGTTTGCGAAGTCAGCGAAAAGAGCACTTTTGTTCGCAAAAATTCCTTTTATAACAGGTTTTCAAAGATATGCTTGGAGTCGGTTAAATGATTTTAGGCAAGTGAAGCGATATGTAAAAAAAATTCGTAAAAACTTAAGGGATGGGACGGAGCTCGCTCCTTTAAATCTTAATACAACTCAGCGATTGATGTCGTGCTCGGCTTGTCATTCTAAATAAGTAAGCTAACTTATGACCTTTTGTAATTATTAAGCAGCATAATCTGCCAAAACTGGAGTTTGTCCAGTCTCTCCCTCTTTTGGAATGAGGAGGAAAGTAAAGTTAGTTGAAGTGGTAATGCTTTGAAAGTCGAGCATCTTGGCCCTAAACCCACCTGTCATATCTCCTCTATAA
>JAUHYH010000140.1 GCA_030426585.1 Bacteriovoracia bacterium | reverse complement strand
TTTCTATTAACTTGGTCACATCTAAATTTTTTGAAAGTGAATCAATTTCTTGAATGAGCTGTTTTTTTACAACTTGAATGGCCGTTTGCGGATCTCTATGGGCCCCTCCTGGAGGTTCAGAGATAATGCCATCAATAACCTTAAGCTCTAGTGCTTTATCAGGGCTCAATTGAAGTGAATTTGCTGCCCTCTCTGCCATCTTTGGGTCGGACCAAAGAATAGAGGCGCAAGATTCTGGTGAAATTACGGAGTAGATTGAGTACTCCAACATAAAAACTTTATCAGCAATAGCAATTCCGAGGGCCCCACCGGATCCCCCTTCTCCAATAATGACAGCAATAACCGGAGCTTCAATTCCAAAAAAGGCTTCTAAATTCTGAGCAATGGCTTGCGCCTGCCCTCTCTCTTCTGCACCAATTCCAGGATAAGCACCGGGTGTGTCTACTAGCGTGATAAGCGGTACGTGAAACCGAGAAGCGAGTTCTGCGACTCGAAGTGCTTTTCTATAACCTTCAGGGTTCGGCATCCCAAAGTTTCGTTGAATTTTTTCTTGGGTTTTTCTTCCTTTTTCAATTCCAATGACTGCGACCTTCCGTCCCTCTAGCCTTGCGAAACCCGTCAGCATGGATTGGTCATCCCCAAAGTTTCGATCACCACTGAGCTCATGGAAATCCTCGAAAATTTCTTTTAGGTAATCAATGGTATGAGGTCTTTGAGGGTGGCGAGAAAGTTGGACTCGTTCCCAAGGGGAAAGGTTTTGGTAAATCTCTTGAATCAAGAGAGAAACCTTAGCTTGAAGCGCAGAAATTTCAGAGCTCAAATCGATATTGGGCTTTTGTGAAGCGCTTTTAAGCTCCTTAATTTGATTTTCAAGCTCGTTAACCGGCTTCTCGAAATCAAGAACGTATTCCATCTGCCCATACTAGCATGCTGAGCTAGGGGGTGCCAACTTTAAGAGGTTAAGAAACCTCAGCTTTCAACGCTCTTAGTTATTGAAATTATTGATATTTTTATCTTGTGCTCGCCCTCTCCCCCAGTCCAAGACTACACTAAGGATTCAGGGTGGTAATTGGAGTTGTTCGTGACGCTAGAAGTGAAAAGAAAATTCTACTATGCTTCCTCACTTGTGCTTTTTGGGTTGTTCCTGACTCAAGCTTACCAACTTATTAGGCACCTTCAAATTCTCCCTCAAGTTCCAAACGGGTTCGAGGTTCATACCCTCGAGATTGTTACCCAACACGAGGGTGAACGTTTCGTTCTCCAGATCAAGGATGACTTCAGGAAAGAGAAAATCTCCTATCCCGTGACTTGGTTTAATCCAATTTCAAAAATATTCTTTGATAGTGAAACAACGCCTCGGACTTTTCTTTCTATTAGTTTCTTAAAAATTAATTTCACCTATCCGGGATTACTTCTTATTTTCAACTTCATAGAAATTTTGTTCACAAGCTTAATTTTCTTTTATTGCCTCTTTAATCGTAGGCATTACACCAGCTCCTTTTTTGATCATGAATCAACCCTCACTCAAATCACTCGAATGATCGCTAAGGATCTTACCGCAGTAACTTCTCCAAGTATTAGAGTCGCTGCTAGTCGAAATGCAGAACGCTGGTATCTTTTCAGGGGTGAACAAAAACTGGGACCCTATACATTGATGCAAGTGGAATACTTAGCCGATGAGAAGACTTCAATTCGAGAATACCTCTGCATGAGTACTTATGATCATCAAGTTTATAAAGTGAAAAATATCATTGGTTATAACGACTAATATTCGTCTTTGTGTTCCCAACCATCGACTCGACCATTTTCAAAATAGATATATCGAGTGGTTCCAAGATCATTCGTAGCATATCCCCATCGCTCATTCTCGTAACGAGGGTCCCCTGCATAATCAACCTGTCGAGGTTGACCAAGAATTTCCATGACTTTTGATTTTTCCATACCGTAGAACAACGCCCCTGAGTCAGTCCTATATTGACTTGATTCTTGATAAGAATTATCTGGAGGGAGAATCCCTTTAAGCCTTAGGTAGTCTTCACGTTCTTGAAAGTCCTCTATCCTTAAAAAATAAATTTTCTCAGAAGCTGAACCTAGTTGATCTTCATAACGAGCGTAATGTTCATATTGAAGCTGGGATTGAATTCCTTCCATCTGACGGAGTTCTGACATCAGAGATTGATGCTCAATGAATTCTTCTTTTTCTGGAGTCATTCCTGGAGTTTGATCCATAATCTCCTGTCGAGACTTGTACTGCTCTCCTGAATCTCCAATGGCAACCTTAAACTCCTGGCCAGGTCTCAACATCGTCGTATCTTCTTTTTCCATAACATCGGAATAAGATCTACGCTCTACCACCCCACAGGAGTAGGAGAAGATCAAAATGAATAAAGTTCCTAAAAGCCTCAATAGGCACCTCGCTAAAGGCTTTTTCGGGATTTCTAAAGACTGATAAAGGTCAGTGATCGAAGGGGAAAAATTAACCAGACTATTTTGGTTGGTTTGTTTTGAACCTTTTAAAGCTTTTCCTTTAAGATTCCGACAAGTTAGAGAGGTTATTAGGTATGAGCCTATTTGAAAAAATTGATTACTATATCAATCGGTTCCTTTACTGGATCATTGATCTCTTTAAGAAGGGAGTTAAAAAGCTCTTCCCTATTTCTTTTATTCAAAGTGTTAAAGAAAAATGTAAACCTTTAACTAATCGTTATGAAATTATCCGTTATAAGTTTGACCAACAGGTCAAATGGGCCTCTCTTAAAATTGAAAAATCAAAAGACTTAAAAACAAACTTTAAAACCGCTGAAAAAGTTGCACAGGTTAAGAAATTCTTTAATAAGATTTTCAGTAGCTGGTATATTGATAAGTTAAAACGACTTACAAATGAAAAGGCTATCTATATAAAAGAAGCTATTGGTAAGAGATTTGAAAGTTTTAATGAATATCACCTTCTGGCCCTTACTATTGTTTTGGTCATAGCCGGGTTCGCTTTCCTCAACATTTATACTTCAACTTTTAATATCGTTGACAAAGAATATACGCATAAAGACCGGAAGATTGCTTCGGTTGGATTTCAACAAAAAGAAAGTTTTCCTTACTACTTAGACTACGAAAAGAAACTTTCGATGATTTCCCAACTTGTGATGCCTGCTTTCATGGAAGATACTGGCCGCTATGAAAACCTTAAGATCAATTTTGCCATTCAATTCACAAACCGAACTTCTAAAAGGTTTTTTGATAAATATCGCTACCTTTTCATGGATCAACTTCAGGTAACCCTAGAACCTGTGCTCCCTTCATTTCCTTTAACTGAAGAAGGAAAAGATATTGTTCGTAAAAAGCTCTTTGAAGAACTCAATGATGTATTAATGAATGAAGGGATTGATGGTCGGGTTAAGAGCGTTACTATTATCGACATTATTGCTAACTAACTCTTCCTAATATTCTTCTTAGTCGGTACTTCGATATCGACAGAACCTCACAAGTGGATCGCTCATTCCGGTTAAGTTTTTGAAAAGTTCTTTCAACGTGCTCATACTCAATTTCTCCAAGCTTTTTGGGTATCTCTCTTAAGGGAGTTTCTGGTAAATCGAGTAAATGTTCATCAACCCAATCAAACTCCCAATGAGGTCTAGAAAAGAATTCTCTTTTTTTCTCTAAGTGACCTTCTAGTTGCCGATAATTTCCATACCAAGGATATTTAAGATAAAAGTCCTTTAAATTTTTTGACATTCGAACTTGGTATCTTTTTTCAAATCGCTCTAGAAATTGAAGAATTTTTTCTGGCTCCTTCCTTAAGGATTTAAGAGTAATTTTCATCCCTGAACTGATTCGGTAATAAAAATCACTCCTCATTTTCCCTTCTTCAACCAGATACCTAAGAGGTTTTCCTGAAGCAAAAATAAACCTCGGTCTCACCTTAATCGCTTGGGGCGACCCTACCCTGCGAAACTCACCGGCATCCAAATAAGTTAGCAACTTTGTTTGGGTTTCTAAACTTAGAGAGTCGATTTCATCAAGAAACAAAGTCCCCTCTTTGGCATGTTCAATTGCACCCACTTTATCTCTAACTGCTCCTGTAAAAGCTCCTTTAAGATGCCCAAAAAGTTCTGATTCAATTAGTCCTTGTGAGTAAGCTGCAAGGTTCAAATGAACCCATTTTCCCTTGACCTGACTTTGCTCATGAATTTTATGGGCCAAAGAAGTTTTCCCTGTCCCGGTCTCTCCTTCTAATAAAACATTTAATTTTTTTCCAGGGTTTAAAAGAGGTTGATTCTCATTTTCATTTGAGTCTTTCCCCCAGAATTGTATTCTATTTCCAGAAAGTTGAAGACAGTCCCCCCTTTTAAGGAGTGCTCTTTGCGTCCAAGTTCCATTAATTTTGAAAAAGTTTTTTGATTCTAGAAAATAAGATTTAAATTCTGGGTGAAGTTTTAAACTTATGCTGTTCTTTTCTTGGTTAATGCTTGGAAAAAACCACTGGTTCCCCTCTGTTCGAGGAGGATCATAGTTACATAGAGTATTAATATCGTAAGATGTGAAACGAAGTGTGAGCTTTCGTACACGTCCAAATAATGGTGAAATAACGAGACAATCTTCAAGTTTCACCCCATCGTCGTTTAATTCTTGTAGGATTTGCATAGATTCTCCTTAATAGTTGTCTCATGTATAAAACTTGTGCTACTCAATGAGAATAAACTTAAAGAGGTATTTCATTTTTGAAGATTGTTAGAGAAAAGTCTCATTATATTACCACTCTCGCAGATGAGGGTAGTGCCAGTAAATTTCTGTCAGAGAATGCCGTTACCGGATTAGTGATGTGCGGACGTTCAAATGTTGGTAAATCAACACTTATTAATGCACTTCTTAGAAACGGGATCGCGCACACCTCTGCAACTCCAGGAAAAACTCAAAACATTAACGTTTATCAATTCTTTCAAGAAGAAGATGAAAAACCTTTCTACCTCTTTGATCTTCCGGGCTTTGGTCATGCCAATGTTTCAAAAATGGAACGTCAGCGTTGGAACCAGTTTCTTGCGGAGTTCTTTAGAATTCTTCCCGCTTCCGTGGCCGTGATTCATATCATGGATGCTCGAAACCCTTTTCAAAAAGCTGACCTTGAATTTCAAGAGTTTTTCGAAGCCTACCAATCACCACTCTTTTTAGTTTTTAACAAGATCGATAAACTCAAGAATCAAAAAGAACGGAGCCAACTTCAAAAAAAGATCAAACCTGTTAAAGAAACTTCCTATAAAATTTCAGCTGATAAAAAACAAAACACTGAACAACTCGAAGTCGAGCTTCTCGAGTTCCTTAATCAGAATCGGCATCAATAGCCAGACTAAATAAACTATCCTGACTGAGTTTCTTTCCCACTACTTTTGGAGTAATTTCAGGGCTATGATGGAGTAACGCGAGACAACAATGGGAATCACTGAGTATATCGCTCAACAGCGAGAGAAGTACAATCAATCCAAGAACCTTATTCATGAAAAAATCATGAAGCTCAAGGATCAATATCAAGAAAAGAAAGACCCTTGGGGGCTTAATCTTAAAACTCTAGAGACAACTCTAAAAGTTCTTTACCCCCTATATAAAAACTATTTTAAAGTTCGAACTTTCGGAATGGATAAAATTCCTAAGGACACTCCTTTTATCGTTGCCGCCAATCACTCTGGTCAAATTCCGATTGATGGCATGCTAACCGTTATGTCGTTTATCTTGGAAAAAGAAAACCCTACCATCCTGAGAGGAATGGCCGAAAGGTTTCTTTTTAAAGTCCCCTTTGTTGGAAAATTGGCGCTTGAATCAGGAACGATTCTTGGAGATCGAAAAAATTGTCGTTACCTCCTTAACCATGACGAGTCCATTATGGTTTTCCCTGAAGGAGTCAAAGGGATCGCAAAATCAACTCCTGAGTTTTATCAGTTGAAAGATTTTACCTTAGGGTTTTACCGTCTTGCTCTTGAAAAAAAGATTCCGATTATACCTATCGCTATTGTTGGGGCTGAAGAATTTTACCCTTATGTTTATCACAACAAAACATTGGCCAATATTTTAGGAGTTCCCGCTCTTCCTCTAACCCCTCACCTTGTTCCTCTTCCTTCCCCTGTTGATATTCATATTTGTGACCCTATCTACCCGGCTGAAGGAATGGACCCCGATGCTCCTAACAAAGAAATAAGATCAGAGGTTCAAAAAATCAGACAGGCCATTCAAGATAAAATCAATCGTTCCCTCGGAAATCGTCGAAAGATGTTTGAGGACAATAATGCTTGAGGGGAAAAAAAAGGTTCTCATCATTGGTGCAGGAGGAGGGCTTGCTCGTATTATCTGCAAACAACTCTACTTGCTTGACCCTCAAATTGAAATTATCGGAGTGGATTCAAGACCTATTTCTGTAAAGCCTGATCATCCCAACCTTACTTTGAAGCAAATAAAATATCGTCGAGGTGAATTTGAAAACCTTTTTCGAAACCATAAATTTGATGCAGTTCTTTTTCTCTCGCGAGTTACTCATAGTTCGATTTCAACTAATCTTATCAAAAAGCGATTAAACCTGACTCTTCAAGGGACAGAAACAATTCTAGAACTTTCACTCAAACATAATGTTAGCCGGATAGTAATCATGAGTAGCTTCCATGTTTACGGAGCTCTTAATGATAACTCTGTTTTCCTTTACGAAGACGCTCCTT
>JAUHYH010000139.1 GCA_030426585.1 Bacteriovoracia bacterium | reverse complement strand
CAACTGGCACAACGATTCGAAAGAGCAAATGATATGTTTTCCATTGATGACATAAGTAATAGTCATTACAAAGGTCGTTGCTATTCAAAAAATAAACCGAATGAACCTTGGGGTATGATCCTAACCACAAAATATAAGCCCTATAATCCTAACAAAGGAGAGGGTCCTCTATTTGATAAGGGAATAACTTTTATTCATAAATACCTTCTTATCTTTAATACTAGTGGACCTGCTACTACTGACAAACTCACACTAGAAGATCTCCATAAGTTTTGGGTTCAACACTGGGATAAAACTGAACCTATCAGAGTTGAGGGTGAAACTCTCATTTCTCATCAAAGCAACTCGTTTACGACGACTAAGATTCGGAGAGAAAAAGAATTTATATTTGCTGTAATCGATCACAAGAATACAGATTACCCTCTTCACAGCTGCTACTTTTGGGAAAAACGATAATTTCATAACTATAAAGCCGGGGTTCTCCCGGCTTTTTTATTTCAAAAAATTCAAAACTTGTTTCGCGAAGTATTTTTCAAAGTGGTTTTATGCAGATTTTAGGAGATAAGTTGCGAGGTCATGAGGCGTACGCTTTGGTACGTCGCAAGGACCGAGATAACGTAATCGACGACAAAGATGCGAAAACCACAAAGAAAAATCCCCGAGGGGGAGTCTTCCCCAAGTGTTCTGACTCATAAGATGTGTGTTGTGTGTCTCAAAGTCATTGGGAGGAAGACTTGGCAGAAGAACTTGAAGACATCTTAGACGATTGCTGCGATCCGCTTCAAGCTTAAATCAGCTAACAAGTTATGACTGTAAGGTGTAAGGGTAAGGTCTAATCTTGAAGGCTTTGGGCCTGCCATTCCAGTGAGAAACTATGGAGTAACCGATAAAGCCGCTCAGCTTCTTCGGCGTCAAAAGTATCTTTATTTGAGGATTCACGCCATATGGAAAGCATTTTCTTAAATTGCTCATGACTGTAAAGGCTTAGGTTATGTTGTTTTTTATGTTTCGAAATCTCTCTCACGAGTTGTTTTCGCTTCCCTATCAAATCCAAAATTGTCTGATCGAGTTGAGCGAGAGTTTCTCGAACATGCGTGAGACTATCGTCCTCTTGAAATTCTTTTGCCGGTGTTTTTAAATTTGAAACGAGATCTTCAAATTGTGAAAAGTTGAGTTGTTGCTGAGAATCTGAGAGTGCTTTTGAAGGTTCCGGATGAACCTCTACCATTAACCCATCAAACTCTAAGTTTAAAGCCAGATGGCAAAGCGTCGGAATGAATTCTCTTCGACCGGCTATATGGCTAGGGTCACAATACATTTTAAGCTTTGGAAACTCTTTTTTCATCGCGAGGGGAAGATCCCATAAAGGAGAATTTCGAAACCCGCTTTGAGCATAGGTTGCAAACCCTCGATGAATCAAATGAATCTTTCCTTGATGATCCGACTCTAGGACTCGCTCGATTGTTCCCTTCCAAAGTTTAAAATCAGGTGCGAGAGGGTTCTTAATAAAAACATCAAGACTTGATCCTGCCAGCCCTTCACAAATTTCTTCGACAAGAAACGGATTGGTCGTTGTTCGGGCCCCAATCCAGATCCCTTTGACACCTTTTTGAGTAACGGTTTCGACCTGCTCACCTTTATAGATCTCAACCATGGAGTTGAGTTGGTATTCCTTTGAAGCAGTTTCAATCCAATCGAGAGCTTCAGTTCCCTTTCCTTGAAATTGACCGGGACCAGAACGTGGTTTCCATATCCCCGCACGAAACCAACCGACTCCTAATTTTTTAAGGAATTTTGCTGTCTGATTCACTTGTTCCCAAGACTCGGCACTGCAAGGGCCTGCAAGCAGATCCATATTGCTAAAACTCGTTTTTTCAGATGAGGGTTTTGGGGTTATCATGGATACATGAATAGTAAAGAAGGAGACGGCAGTCAATCAAAACCGCTGAAACTGGGCCTATTGGGCTATGGGATTCAAAAAAGCCTCTCTCCGCAAATTTATCAATGGCTTGGTAACCGATTTAATATCGAGCTTAATTACCGAATCTACAATGTGCGCTCGGAGGACCTTGATGATTTTCTTGAAATTGAGTTTCCTAAACTCCATGGAATGAATATCACGACTCCTTACAAAAAATCAGTGACTGAAAAGCTCATTTCCAAGGGCTTTAAAAATGACTCACCCCTTTCGCAATGTAATACGACTTTTCATACCCTATTAAATACGGACCTTTATGCGATTCAAAAGTTGGTTCATGTTCTTCCCTGTAAAACTTTGATTTTCGGCTCGGGAGATGTTGTTGAAACCATTCTTTTTCATCTGAAGCAACTACGTTTTAATGATATTTCTATTATGACTCGAGGTGAGCCAAAACGCCGTTATGATAAAGTGACTTACCTCCCTTGGGGGCAACCAGAAAATCCTTTTCAGTTTTTTATTAATGCCACTCCGTTAGGTTCAGCAGCCAATCCATTGCCATTGCCGCATCAACGAGTAGCAGAATATAGCTTTGACCTAAATTATGCGCCAGAAAATAATCAACTTAATAACATGAGCCTTTCTCATATCGATGGAAAGAGCATGTTAGTTTGGCAGGCCATTAAAAACTTTGAGATCTGGACGAATACTCCTTTAAAAGATTCTGTATTTGAGGAACTCTATGCAGCCTTCTAAACCACTTTGTCTTTGTGGTTTTATGGGTGCTGGTAAAACCACACTCGGAGATCTCTTTTCTAAAAAATATCATTTAACATTTCAAGATCTCGATCATGCCCTAGAAAAAGAATTAGGAATGAATGTTACTGAAATATTTGAAACTCAAGGCGAAGAGTATTTTCGGAAAAAAGAATCTGAATTATTAAAGTTATTAATCAATCAATATAATATTATTGCCTTGGGTGGAGGGACTCTTTTAGATGAAAGCAACCTCAACTTGCTCCTTGAAAGATCCAAATTAGTCTACCTCAATAAAAGCTTTACTGATCTGCCAAAAGAACTTCCGAATCGCCCCCTTCTCAGTGAAGAAAGTCAAAGATTCTTATTCGAACAACGCTTGCCCGGGTACCTGAAAGCCCCTTATACACTGGATTTACAGCAATTGGACGAAAGTGAGATTCATGGTAAGCTGTGGCAGATTTGGAGTGAATAATGGGTCAAACCCTAGGGCAACAATTTAAAATTACATTTGCGGGTGAATCTCATGGACCTGGCTATACAGTGATTATTGAAGGTTATCCTTCAAACCGAATCTTTGATAAAGAGCTCATTCAAAAAGAACTCGACCTTAGAAAACCCGGTCAAAGTGAATTTACAACGTCTCGAAATGAAGAAGATTCTTTTGAAGTTCACTCGGGAGTGTTTGAAGGAAAAACCACCGGCGCACCAATTACGCTTTTTATTCCCAATAAAGGTCAACAGTCGAAAGATTATTCAAAGATTAAAGACCTTGCTCGTCCGGGGCATGCAGACCAACCCCTTTTTGAAAAATTTGGTATCCGTGATTATCGAGGGGGTGGTTGGAGTAGCGCTCGTATGTCTGCCACTTGGGTTGCAGCGGGGGCACTTGCTCAAGAATTTTTGAAAGAACACGGGGTTCAGATTATTAGTTATACCCAAAGCATTGGTGAACTCAGTCAGATTGATTTGGATTATGAAGAAATTAAAAATATTGAATGGGATCATGAACTCTACACCCCTAAGGGTGATGTCTGCCAAAAAATGAAAGAAATAATCAAACAAACTAAGGATGTTGGTGACTCGATTGGGGGGCAATGCCGGATTGTGGCCTTCGGAGTTCCTAAAAACTTAGGCGCCCCTTTTGGGGATTCTATTAAATCTAAAATTGCTCAATACTTTTTTGCGGGACCTGCTATCACGGCATTGGAATTTGGGTCTGGTGTTCATGCAGCCCGCTTAAAAGGAAGTGAACATAATGATACTTTCCTTGCTGAGGGTGGCTATCAAACTAATCATCATGGTGGTATTCAGGCAGGTATGACAACAGGAGAACCCATTGATCTTCTTGTCACCTTAAAGGCCCCTTCTTCAATCTCTAAAGAGCAAATGCTATTGAATCAAAAGACTCAAGAGCTTGAGTCCGTTTCAATAGAAGGTCGTCATGATCCTTGTGTGGTCCCTCGGTACTGTGCTGTCGGAAAAGCACTTTTGGCGATGGCCTTAGCTGATTCTCTAATAGCGCGATCGCGGTAAACCAATAATTTTTTCTTGATAAAAGTTTTTGATATAGAAAAAACAAAGATTCATTTTTTCACTAGGTCTTTTGTTGTATTGAAGCGCCTGGCTTAACCACCGCTCATAGCTTCCAATTGCATGCCCCACTGTCTCATTAAAGATTCGACGCTGTTTAAGAATTTTGGGGTTATATTTTTTTAAGATTGAAGCATCAAAATCAAAAAATTTCTTCTCAAAATCCCTAATATGATCAACCTGATAAGCTTTGGGAACTCTTTGGTTATACTCACTGACCATTCTTTGATCAAAGTTAATGAGAACATTGTCCATTTGATCATTATCCAAGAAATACTTAAAAATACTTTTGATCGAGTTATGACGAAGATCTTCTCTATAACCCTGAAGGAAACGTGAACTTGAAATATCATAGCGATGGATTTCAGGCTTCGACATGTATTTTGCCCCCATCTTTTTTGCCTTCTCAACGTCTACAGAATTGAAGAGGTCTACTTTTCTTTTAATGCCTAGATATTTTTCTAAACTATAAATGGGAAACAAAGCCTCCATATCTCTTAAGTAAAAACCAACGACCTGATACTTACCATTTTTTTTCACAACCTGAGCGAGCAAGTTTTGTTGATGCATTTGAGAAGTAAGACCCGCTTTATAAGTAATGATTGAGAAAAGATCCATGATAGGATCACTAAACTTATCGATTATGAATTTTTCTTTATTGGTATAACCTGAGTCTTTATAAAGCCTTTCAATCCAAGTCGGAAGCTTTTGTCCTTTTGAGTTCTTTCTTTTTGCAATCAATGAATACATTGGTAAAAGAACTTGGTCTTTTTTCATAAGTTCTTTAGGGATTGTTCTTAAAGTTGTTCCCCCAAGTGAAAGATCCTTAGGGAAAATCGTAGCAACCTCGGGAAAGAAACCCCAATTCATTCCTGACTTTAAACGACCTTTTGTTTCTTCATGAAGAGTTTGAAAGAGTGCTGTATTATATTGAGCGCGAACCGCCTCGTCGACCGGAATGAGTCTTCCAAATCCTCCCATTCCCATATTTAAAGAAGCTTTAAATATAAAAGGAGTATTACTTCCCTTCTTTTTTACAAACATTGAACGGGCTGAAGAAGAAGGTGTTCCTTTAAAAGTTGGTTCCTCTCCGATGGGAACACCATAAAAAGAAACTTGGCTTGGGTGAAAAGGAAAAGTTAATATTCTTTTTCCACCAATTTCTGTTTTAATAAATTCATCTGGAACATCACCGGTATTCGAAACAACGAGGGCATATTCTTCAGGAATTGTGAGCTCTCCTAGAGAATAAACCTTAGCCGCTTTTGGATGGTATTCCTCAGCGAGGTCACCATTATGTTTCGCTTGTGAAGTCAGATAAGCTAAGTAATTTCTAATATTAGAACCCGTTGGGGTTTCACTAGGAAGAGCTTGTTCTGCATGCATCCATTCAGAGTTAAGAAGTTTTTTAGGATCTTCTTGTCCATAGACTGAAATTGAAATAATAAGGAGTAGTAATAACCTCATTTCAACCTTTTAAACTTCAGATTACCCCAAAAGTTTTCGACCATTTCGTATGAACGTGTTTCAGTAGATTTACCAGCCTCTTCAGTGACATGAATAATCCTTGGATCATTTTGGTCGCGAGTAAATGTCCTCACTCTTTCTTCTTTGGCCTTAGCAATCCATTCGCCTGTATTTTGAACAGGCTCTACATCGGTCACATCAACTATTTTCAGTGAAACAAGTTCGTCTGGCGCCAGCCCTCCAGCGACCATCACCTCTTGCTGTCTCGCATACTTACTTCCAAAGCTCACAGTTTTGTCTTTGCCCCATTCCGAGGTTAAAGATCTTAAACGGTTAACATCAACCGTTCCATAACCTTTTCTCCACCGATACTCTGCAATAACCTGAGATTTTTGTTGTTTAATGTGATTGAGATCTCTTAAGAAGCCCTTCGAAAACCTTCTCGCCACATGTTCGACCTTAGAAGTACTTGCGAAAGGACTATTAAAATAATCGTCCCCCATCGTCATATGATCTTTAATATATTCTAAAACTCGAGCATCACCTTTTTTAATCAAACGATTATAAAGTTGGAAATCTTTTTTCACAAAATGCTTTACTATGATCCCTCTGCCTCGACTGGCCCGCATTGATAAAAACTCAGGTTTAAAATCTACGAAAAAATCGAGTGCATCATCATCGCTAAAACGTTTTGTATAGGATTGACCTCGAAAGACATTACTTCTTTGATAGAAAATGCTCATTTTATTTTTATAGACTTGGGGCTTTTGAGCTGTCACATCAAAATATAACTTTTTGAAGTCATCAGTAATCGC
This sequence comes from Bacteriovoracia bacterium, assembly GCA_030426585.1. Lineage (GTDB taxonomy): Bacteria > Bdellovibrionota > Bacteriovoracia > Bacteriovoracales > Bacteriovoracaceae > JAUHYH01. Next base: position 213 of record JAUHYH010000139.1, on the reverse strand, counting down.
CTTCATCTCGGTAAAGTCTTGGTTTTTACCGCTGTTGAAGCTCACGCTCCATTTATGAAATTTCTCTAAATAAGCTTCAAGGTTTTGTTGAAAGGTTCTTTTGGGATTTTCTCGGCAAAACTCCCCTAACTCATAGTAATTAATATCGACATCAACCCATTGATTCTTAGAATCCTTTATGCGCTGAACTGGCATCGCATAAGGAATATAAGG
>JAUHYH010000138.1 GCA_030426585.1 Bacteriovoracia bacterium | reverse complement strand
GACGAGATGAGCGATGAGCAGACCAATCCGAGCGCCGATGCGAAGGCCGATTCAGGGGAAGACTCTGAATAATCCAAATAATTCTGACATCTGAGCTGATTTAGATCACTAAATTTTATAATTTCAACGCGTTACGTATAGTGTAATTATGACACTACCCCTCGAACCTGTTTTCAGTCCCTTACCAGTTTGGTAGGTTGAACAAAGATTAGATTTTAAGTTTCGGATGACTTATAACTAAACGTTATCGATTGTGTGTATACCTGGAGGAGAACTAGCCCATGAAAACGATTATTTCCGTATTAGTATCTGCTGTAAGTTTTGGAGCCTTGGCCCAAACTTCTGCAGTAAAACTTAAGGCCCCGCTTGAAACCCCAAGTGCAACATCAGTTGAGGCTGACCTTCAAGATGAATTTATTCCAAAGAAAGCAGCTGATTTTACGATTTCAAACACCTCAGCCTACCATTCTAACTATGACGAAATCCAAAACGGTGTTCCTAATAGAATTAATGCCGATAAATTCTACAACACTTTGTCTGGTACAATGACTTACAAACTCGACAATATTGGAGTCTTTGAAACGACTTACACTCCATCGATTTCGGCAACTTATGTAAATGCGGACACTACAGCTGGAAGAGACTCAGACACTCTAAAAGATGCAGATATTAAAAATACTCTTTCAATGAAAGCTGAATCTGGAAATATGCAGTACGGTCTCGACTTCGGAGCCAACTATCATTATGGCTATACCTATTTAGCCCGAGGAAGTGGTACTAACTTTGTCGATTATAGAAGAACTGATAACAACTCAAACTTTTCTGCCTCTGCTAATGGGGCTATAGCTGTTAGTCAAGAATACCGACTTGGGGCAGAGGTCAGTGTTGCTTATCAAGATGCTTATGCTGACAGACTCATTTGGATTCCAGCTTTTGAAGGTCAAAGATACGATATGACGACTTTAAGTGCTGGGATTAGTAATGATGTTATTATTAATGATAACTTCACTTTAAGTATGCCAATTACTTTTAGAAGACAGGATTATCACAACTTTCAATCATTCAATAATGCCAATGATTGGATGCCTGGCGAAGACAAAAGATTAAGAGACCTAAAACTTGTTGGGATGACAGTCGCTGGAACTTTCGAGCTTTTAACTTTTTCAGCAGGTGTTAAAGTTGGGGTCATGGATGATAAATCAATCGCACAAGTTGAAGATGCTGATATGACAATGGTTGATACAAGCATAACATTAAATATTTCTGAAAAGGTTTCTGCGACTGCAACCCATGGCTATGAAGCAGCATATTATGATTCTCTATCTCAATTCAATGATGAGCATTACAACAGATACTCTCTCGGTATCAATGTTAAGAATATTGCTGACCTTGGTGTAGATGCCGAAATCGCCCATAATCAAAGCTTTGGACAGTGTAACTTTGGTCTTGGTCAGTATAAAAACATTGCAACTGGCCTAAATCTAAGCTTCAAACTTTAATTCAATCTCAAATTTGAATATAATCGGAAGGGTCTGGTAACAGACCCTTTTTTTGTAACTTTTTTTGAAGTTCGACGAATAAAAAGCATCGGAGAAAACCTATGAGTAAATATAAAGTCCCCCCGAAAGAAGAGCTAAGAAGCAAACTGAGCCCCTTGCAATATAAGGTGACCCAAGAAGATGCGACTGAAAAACCCTTTAAAAATGAGTACTGGGATAATAAGGAAGAGGGTCTGTACGTTGATATCGTCAGCGGCGAACCTCTATTTAGTTCCCTTGATAAATATGATTCCGGAACGGGATGGCCTAGCTTTTCAAAACCGATTTCAGATGACTCCGTTACAACTAAGAAAGATAGAAAGCTTCTTTTTATGGTCCGAACAGAGGTTCGTTCCAAAGAAGCAGACTCACACCTTGGTCATGTTTTTGATGATGGTCCTGCCTCGACAGGAAAAAGATATTGTATGAACTCTGCGGCCATGCGATTCATCCCAAAAGATAAACTTGAAGAAGAAGGGTATGGGGAATTCTTGTCCCTATTTAAGTAATGGAATCAATAGTACTCGGAGCCGGTTGTTTCTGGGGAGTCGAAAAGTTATTTCAACAGCTTGAAGGCGTCTCTAAGACCAGCGTCGGCTATACTGGAGGAGAAGCCGAAAATCCAAGTTATAAAGAAGTTTGTACCGGAACAACGGGGCATATCGAAGTTATCCGTGTTCAATATGACCCTCAAAAAATTACCTTCAAAGAAGTCCTCAAATACTTCTTTGAAATTCATGACCCTACCCAGGTGGACGGCCAACATAATGATATTGGGACTCAATACCTCTCTGCAATTTTCTACTCATCAGAAGAGCAAAAAGAAATAGCAGAAAACCTTATTAGTGAAATTGAAGAGAAAAAAATCTTTGATAAAGCTTTAGCCACTCAACTCCTCCCTCTAGATGTGTATTGGAAGGCAGAGGAATACCACCAGGATTATTTGATAAAAAACCCTGGCGGGTATATGTGTCACTTTCGGCGACCTATAGATCTATGACTTCACCCTCTGAAGTCACTTTGAACTTACACTTGGTTCCATCAGTCGTTTGGTAAGTCTTATTATAGTCAAGTGATGTGAGGAACCGCTTCCCTCCATTTTCAAAGTAAGCAATGATGTCTCCCGACTGAAGAACGAGAACGACTTCATCATAATCGGTTTCCTGACCACAAGGATCCACCACATCGACTACCGCATCGACGCCATCTTCTCCATTTTTCACAACAACAGAAGAATCTCCACAAACAATAAGGGCCCCATCCGGATGGGGAATAGCTTCGCAAGAACTTCCGTTATTCCCGTTTGCGATGAATGCTGTCTTTTCTCCACAAGTGACCGTCGCTCCATTGGACTCTTGATAAACTTCACAGGACTCACCTTGTTCTCCCTGCTCTCCATTTTGAACCAACTGAGATTCCTCTCCACAAGTAATCACGACACCTTGGGGATCAGCACTGAGTTCACAAGATTTTCCGTCAACTCCATTTTTGAGAAAGGCCATCGTTCCATCTGAGCAAGTTATCAGCGCCCCCTTATTGGCTTCATCCTCTTGAACAGAACAAGCAGAGCCATCTTCACCATCTACCCCATGTTTAATAAAGGCTGATGTTTCACCACAGGTCAAAAGGACACCTCCAACTTGTTCCGTCACTTCACAGGATTGACCATCTTCTCCATCCTTACCATCTTTGCCTTTGGCCAAAGTAACCTCAGATCCGTCAGCACAAATAATTTTAACATTCCCATCTTCTAGTTCTTCAGCAGTACAACCTAGATATTCTCCTTCCGGACTGAGTGCAGAAGTAGTCCCTTCTGTCTTTTTTAAAGCAGGATTGCTATCCCCGCAGGAAACGAAGATCAATGTGAATGAAAGGGATAAAATAAAGAACTTGAACATCAGAGCCTCCTTGTCTGCCGTTACAACTACTTATAGAGGTGCAAATCCTATTCCAGTTCAAATCGAAATAAAAGGTATCCCAAGAGTCAAAACGTCACTGAACTGAGATTAAACTGTCTATTTTATTAACAACCGTAGTTCTTTGAACTCCTCACTCTAAACTCAGATCAAAAATAGCAAGAATACAACCTGGCCTACCAATTGCAATCATAACAACCATAAATTTAAAACGTGTAATGAAAATTAAACAAGGAGTTTTCATGAAAAACTTATCCCAGATTCTCTTATTATCTCTCTCTTTCTGTTTGGTATCTTGTTTCAAAAACTACGAACCAAATTTACCTGAAAACAGTGAAATCACATATACATTTCGTATCGGTACAAAAGATATGAAATGTGACTATCAAAGCGTTGGAAGTGATGCTGGTCGAATTATGCTTGAAAGTAACAATGGTTTCCGTGCTGTTGCAGAAGATCAATTAATAAATATTGTCGGTCGTTTTGAATATATGATTGAAGGGACTAAGGAATGGGCTTCTAAAGACATAGAAAAAACGTCTTTTTCTACAGATTCAGATGGAAACTTTTATTACTACGTGAGTATTAAAACTCCTGAAATCGGTCAAAGAATCAGTAAAGTAAAAGTAAATGCGACACTTTCAACAACAACTGAAGCTGGAAAAATTTATAAAAAAGAACTCAACTTCTCTAATGCCAGTGTTTGGGATTCAGTTAATGGATTAAAAACAGCAATTTACGAAATGGGAGCGAGTTTTAAACAATGTAGTACTCCTGATCTCAACGACAAATACAAGTACTACTCAGTTATCGATATTGAAAAAGACTTTGTATTGGAAGAAGTGAGCGATGACGAAATTGGTTCAATCGAAAAAGACAATACTCCTCGAGGTAAAGGGAAAGTTCTTAGAGATTACCTTGATCTCGGAACTTCACACAACAATAAAATCTTAGATGCATAATCATTCTATAATGCCCCTCTCGACCAGAGGGGCATTTCTTTAAATTGCCGAACTATAAACCTTCTGAATAAACGAATAAAAATCTGAATAAATCTTCTCTAGCCGCCCCTTCTGGGAGTCAGGAACAAAACGCCAAGGAATTTTATCGGGGTGATAATGAAGCGAAAGCTCTCTAAAGATTTTTTTAGGGTCTTTTGAAGCTTCAAAAAAACCTTTCACTTCCGCTTCACTTAAGAGAAAAAAGGACTGCGTTTCTTGATAAGAGCTCTTTATCTTTTGAAAAAGTTCTGGAGTGACTAACGAATCGAGCCCTCCGAGTTCTTTGGGGTCCATTTGAAACTTTAGAACCGAATCTTTAGTCCCTTGGAAATAACGAAAGAGCTTCTCTGACTGATCAAGCAAAAGCATGAGGTTAAACTTAATCTCTACGAGCCCTAAGGTTTCAAAGCTTAAGGTATTTTTATTTTTTAAAAGATCTTCTAAATGCATCACTAAAAGCGAGTGATAAAAATCTTCCTTAGAAGTCGCAGTCGGAACAAGAACCCTTAAGTAGGCTTGAGAGTTTTTTAATTGAACAGGATATCCTCGAGATTGAAGTTCCTTGCTAAAGGCTTGATCCCAGTTTTCTCCTCCCCATTGGAGTTTTCTCTCGAGCTCTTGAAAAAACTCAGGATCTTCTCTGTTTAATGGGTCCGTTTCTTCAAGAAAAGGTTGGATGGGGTTTTGAAAAACTTGAGTTTGCTCAAGTAAGCGTTTTTTTTCTTCGACGAGCTCATCTAGAGAACGTTGAGTCTTTTCAGCTGACTGATTGAGAAAATGCTTAACGATAACATAGCCAATAATCACGAATGTGATAAGACTAATAACACTCGGAAAGCTTGTCCCTTCCATCGATTAAGATTTGATTCCTACAGAGCGCTCAAAATCTTCTTGAGTTAACTCACCCTCTCTCATTGCTTTTTGAACAACAAGTAAGGCCTTCTGATAAAGATCTTTTTTCTCAGCAGGAACCAAAGTTAAGTCGATATGTTTAAACTCATCTAGGGCCGTTGAAGTTTTTACCGTGTGCTTTAAAAGCTCAATAGCTTCTTGAACTTCCATAACTCACCTACTTATTTAAGTTCCTAAGAACAAACTGAAGAATCCCACCATTGAGGTAGTATTGCAGTTCATTCCCCGTATCAATCCGACTAAGAACTTCCGTCGTTTCACGTTTCCCATCTGGATAGGTAATTTCAAGCTTTAATTTACACCCTGGAGTGAAGTCATTTTCAATTCCAGTTATATTAAAAGTTTCCGAACCTGTTAAATTTAATGAGGTTCTCGAAGCACCATCAACGAATTGTAATGGAAGCACTCCCATACCTATAAGGTTTGAACGGTGAATTCTTTCAAAGCTTTCTGCAATAACCGCTTTAACTCCTAGGAGTCTGGTTCCTTTTGCAGCCCAATCTCTTGAAGACCCCGTTCCGTATTCCTTACCCGCAATAACAACAAGTGGAGTTCCGGAAGCAATATACTTCATGGCCGCGTCGTAGATCGGCATCGTTTCTCCATTGGGAATATACTTCGTAAATCCGCCTTCAACTCCATCGAGCATCTGGTTTTTAATACGAATATTCGCAAAAGTTCCTCGCATCATAACTTCATGATTCCCTCTTCGTGATCCATAAGAGTTGAAATCAGCAAACTTAATCCCATTATCTTGAAGATAAAGACCTGCGGGTGAATCAGCCTTAATCGCCCCAGCTGGAGAGATATGATCCGTCGTTACACTATCTCCAAGAAGAGCTAAACATTTAGCCCCTTCGATATTAGTAGGCTTATCAATTTCTTTTTTCATGTTTTCAAAGAACGGAGGGTTTTGAATATAAGTACTTTGAGCATTCCATTTATAAATTTCACCCTCATCAACTTTAATTGATTTCCAATCTTCAGTTCCTTCCATCGACTTTGAATATCTGTCGACAAACATCTCAGTAGTAATCGAAGCACGAACGGCTTCTTTTATCTCATCGTTCGTTGGCCAAATATCCTTAAGATAAACGGGTCTTCCTTCCGAATCCTTATCAATAGGATCTTCAGTAATATTAATTTTCATTGAACCCGCAATCGCATACGCCACAACAAGTGGTGGAGAAGCCAGATAATTAGCTTTAACATGCGGACTGATTCTCCCTTCAAAATTTCTATTTCCAGATAAAACAGAAGTTACAACCAGATTCCCATCTGTAATCGCCTTCCCAATATTCTCGGCAAGAGGACCTGAGTTTCCAATACAAGTCGTACAACCATAACCAACAAGGTTGAAACCAAGTTTATCTAAATAATTTTGAAGTCCTGATTTTTCAAGATAGTCAGTAACAACCTGTGAACCAGGGGCCAAAGATGTTTTCAC
>JAUHYH010000137.1 GCA_030426585.1 Bacteriovoracia bacterium | reverse complement strand
CGGTGTGGATCTCAACGGCTTCAACCTTTAACTCAGCTGCTTTTTTTAAAATCTCGAGATCAGCTTCAAGAAAAAGTGAAATTTTCACATTGGGGATTTTTGTTCTCAACCGAGCGACATAACTCTTTAAATGACCAAAGATTTTTTCATCAAGGAGATTAATCCCCCCTTCTGTAGTTTGTTCTTCTCTTTTTTCAGGAACCAAACAAATCCAATCAGGTTGGGTTTCACAAGCAACGCCAAAAACATTTTCCGCTGTGGCCATTTCGAGGTTAAAAAGTGCTCCATGTTCTTTCGTGACTTCTCTAACATCAAAAGCATCAAAGTCTTGGACGTGACGACGATCCTCTCGAACGTGAATCGTAATCTGATCAGCACCATTTCTAATGACGAGATCTGCTGCCCTTTTTACGGAAGGGTAATCTTCTCCACGAGCTTGGCGAACAGTAGCTACGTGATCAATATTTATTCCGAGTCTCGGTATCATTTTCTGGGTCTCATACTAAGGTCTTTTTTATCTCTTCAGAAATTTCTTCGCAATAGGATTTAACCTTTGCCTCATCTGGACCTTCTACCATCACACGAGCAAGATTTTCTGTTCCCGAATAACGGAGAAGAACTCGCCCACCTTTAGCCGAGAGGTCTTTTTCAACTCTCGCGACAAGATCTTTAACATTAGTCAGTGTTTCAAAGGGAACTTTTTGTTTCACCTGAACGTTAATTAGGATTTGGGGAAAGAGCTCAACCTCTGAAACAAGTTCACTCAAAGGTTTATTGAAATGCTTGATCGCTTCAATGACTTTGATAGCAGCAAGAATACCATCGCCCGTTGTCGCGTAGTCCTTGAAAATGAGATGCCCTGAAGGTTCTCCCCCAAAAACGGCACCCGACTTTTGCATCTGCTCCATAATATAACGATCACCCACTTGAGTTCGATGAAACTTGATTTTGTTTTTTGTAAGGTATTGCTCAAGACCTGAGTTCGACATGACTGTTCCAATCACCTCATCACCTGCAAGTTGTTTTTTTTCTCGAAGGTAGTTTGAAAGAACACCGATCAATTGATCGCCATCAACAACTCTTCCTTTTTCATCAATCATAATGAGACGATCAGCATCTCCATCAAGACAAATCCCTAAGTCAGCACGAAAATCAGTTACGGCCTTCGCACAGTTCTCTGGATGAAGAGCACCACACTTGTCATTAATATTGATCCCGTTTGGATTAACCCCTAAAGGAATCACTTCAGCCCCGAGCTCTTCAAAAATCATGGGGCCTACTTTATAACCAGCACCATTAGCACAATCAACAACAAGCCTAAGACCATTAAGGTTTTGTTTAAGCGTATAAGCACTTTTAGCGTGAACAATATATCGCCCCACGGTTTCATGAAGACGTTCCGCTCGACCAACATTTTCATGAGTCTTTGGAGTGATCATCCCTGGATTTTCAATCAGCCTTTCTAGCTCAAGCTCAACTGAATCAGGAAGTTTGTGTCCGGTATGATCAAAGATCTTAATTCCATTATCATAAAAGGGATTATGACTAGCACTAATCATAACTCCCGCATCAGCAAGCATCGATTCCGTAACAAAGGCTACACCAGGAGTGGGGAGAGGCCCCGTAAAAACCGCCTGCCCTCCTGGAGAACACACCCCTGAAGCAAAAGCTTGCTCCAACATATAACAACTTCGGCGAGTGTCTTTTCCTATAATAATAAGAGGAGAAGTTCTGGGGGCACCGGCGTTATTTTGAAAGTAATAAGTCACCGCCTTTCCTAAGGCCATGGCAATCTCCCCTGTCATAGGGTGAAGGTTAGCCCGACCACGGATCCCATCTGTCCCGAATAGCTTTCTTTTCGTCATAGTTACCTCTGCGTCGCAGTATACCTATAATTTTAAGGGTTTCAAGCTTAGCTCAGGGTCTTCGGCAAAAAGCACCGTCAAATCAAAATAAAGTTTTGCTGTAGTCTCATTGGCAACTAATAAAGGCGTTTTTGAAAGCTCCAAAAAACTCTAACCTACTGATTTCTTTAGTTTAATTGACTTTGGGAACTTTTCTAGCGTGTACGACTTTAAAATCAGCTGAAGGAATAAACTTAGCGGGGTTGCTATGAAATTACTCAATTATTTATTGGTTTTCAGTTTTCTATCTTTCTTTGTGAGCTGTAGCGATGATGAAGGTTTTCGCTTGAGCAGTGTTGAAGAAGGGTTTTCAAGTGTTAATGAAGAGCTTCCAAATGAAGATCTTGGCGAACCCGAACAAAAAAAGAAGTGCGAATCTAAAAAAGCTAAGAAGTGTGAAGGTTATTACTTAGGTGATGAAAGAGATGACGATCCTAAAGATAAAATGACGGCCTTAAACTATGACTTAAATAAACTTGAAGATTATACATGCGAAGATGGAAAGGTTGTCTTCTGTCATGTCCCACCAGGAAATGCCAATGCTGCTCATTATATCAAGATCGATGACAATGATGAGGCGATTGCAAGTCACCTCGATAAGATTTCTGAAGATGGTGGAGATGTTATCTATAGCTACATCCTTAAGTGTGAGAAATACGAAGGCAAGAAAAAGAAAGGTGGATTCTTTGGTAAGTTCTTCGGAAAGAAAAAGCACCATGAAGAAGAATCTGAATACCAAGAAGATTGTGAAGAAGAGGGCTATAGTGAATATAGTGAAGGTGAATATAATGAATATGCCGGATACGGTAGTAAATAAGACCTACATAACCTCAGGAGGGCCTTTGGCCTTCTTTTTTTATTTTAAATAAATAACCGAGGATAACTCAAAGACTCTAAAACTTCTTTTTCTAAATCAATCACTGCCACAGTTCCTTTCTTGAAATGAATCGCAAAATCCCCTCCCAATAAAAGTCGAGAAATCATACTCATCTCAGGTTCGTGTCCCGTATAACCAATAACTTTTTCTGTTCGGCTGAGAAGAAAGTCAAGAATCGCTCGGGGAGATTGCCCATGATTAATTTCAGGTGAAGTTTCAAAGTCTATGTCATGAAACTTATTAATCAGCTCAGCTGTTTGAACCGCTCTTTTTAGTTCACTTGAGTAAACTTTTTCAAGTTTGCTGAAGGCTTGAAAGGATTCACAAAACTGACTGAACTCCAGAATGCCTTCACTTCTCAGAGGACGGTCAAAGTCAGACTTTCCGTGAGAGTTCCAATCAACTCTCCTCTCCGCTTTAGCATGTCTAATAAGATAGAGCTTCTTTAGCATGAGACCATTCTTGCACAAGCTTTATTCAAAGACCATATTCGCTATAATGAGGTATGAGCGAAAAAACCTATTTTCTTTTTGACCAAGAATGCACTCTCTGTTCTCGCTTCACGCAGGTCCTTCAAAAAATTAAAGGCTATGAGGACTTTGAGTTTGTCCCACTTCAGCAAGCGAATGAAATTGATCTTTTTAAAGATATTCCTCAAACTCAACTTGAGACCGAACTCCACATTTTCTCCGAGGGAAAGTTTCACAGAGGACCAGAAGCTGTCGAGTTCTTGATGAAGAGAAATCCCCTTATAAAAAAGCATATGTGGCTCATGGATCATCAAATGACTAAGAAAGCTATTGGTAGCTTCTATAAGGCCATCGATAAAGCAAGAAAGTCTCGTTTGCTCTGTAACTCATGCGGGAACAAACACTCATAAAGTTGGCACTGCACTTAGATTGACTGATTTTTTGACACTCTCATAACTCCCTGATTTTTATAATCTTCAAGCCTTTCCCAAACAGCCTCCTCATAATTGTCTATACTCATGGACGTTTAAGGATTTTCCTCAGGAGAGGAGGGGGCGATGCAAAGACAAAGAGATAACGACAATTTTTTGCCAATTACTTTTGGAATCTGTTTGGTGATCACCATCGGGGCTTATGTGGGTCTCAACAAATCCCCCGAACAAGAACAAGATCTCGCTCACCATGAATACAACCCTCCCCAAATGGAAATTCCTGCGAGCCCAGAAGCTGAAACCTTGCTTGAAGCAGAACCGACGAACTCACATGATCTGGTAGACTTTCAAAACGATGTGCTCTCAACTAAAACTTTAAGTAAAAATAAAGATCTTCTAATATCTAAAGCTGACTCGGAAATGATGTTTTCGTACCAGCAAAACTTTTTCAGAAGAAGTTCCCATGAACTCTACAGAAGTGCTCGACGACAGCTTGATGCCATCGCTCCCCTGCTTAAGAAACATGGTTATGTGATGATAAAAATTTATGGTCACACTGATAAATCCCCGACACTGAAGAGAAGTTATAGGAAGTGGAATACCAATGAAAAACTTTCAGAACTTAGAAGTGAAGCGGTTCAAGAATACTTGATTCAAAAGGGTGTTAACCCTTACCATATAACAATTGTTGAGGATCATCATAAACAAAATCTTGAGAGTGCTGATAGAGGTATTTCTATGACCTTTCAAGCGATCCCAACGACGTCCACCTTGGCAGGTGTCATAGAGTAACTTACACTTGATAGGTGCAATTAACACAAGAAGAAAAAGATTATTTTTTTAAGCGAGGATGGCTTAAGATTGAAAACCTCTTCAACCAAGAAGAAATTGAAAATGCCAAACAGAGTTTTGACTCACTCGAAATTCTCGCGCAAGACCTTAAGACCACACAAGTTCTCAACGATACCCAATTCGTCTTGGATCAAAAGAATGGGGAAACCATCATCCATAGAATTGTATGGGCAGGTGGATGTGAACCTTATCTGTTGGAGTTGGGTCAAGACCGAAGAATCGTAAATCTCGCTTCTCAACTTCTTGAAAGCCCTGAAGTTGTCCATCTTCTTAATCAAGCTCATTTTAAAAAGCCTCGTGATGGCGTTGAATTCCAATGGCATCAAGATATCCAAAATCGAGATAAGGGCAATGGAACTTGGAATGATATTCTAGGCAATGGTAGTTACGTTCAATCAATTCTCATTCTTGATGAGATGACCCTCGAAAATGGTCCCTTACTTTTTGTTCCGGAAAGTGGTCTCCAAGGAAAAATTGAAGTCCCTATCGAAGTTGATCCTGAAAAGGCTATTACTATTACAGCAAAACCGGGGACTCTCCTTCTCTTTGGTCCCTATACTGTCCATTGCAGCTTTGTGAACGAGTCTGAATACTCTCGAAGAGTTTTGATTAATGGTTATGCTTATCCGGGTTGTAATGGAAGAGTTTATCCTGGTTCGGGACTTGGGATATCACTCACAATTTAAATAGATTTTCAGGAATCAGGAGTCGAGAGTCAGACTTCCGGAGCCCGGTACCGGTTCCAGGAGTCCGATTCCGGTGCCAGGTTCCCGATTCCAGACTCCTGAGAGAATCTACGCTGCTTTTGGCATTTCGAAGATTTGTGTATCCTCGTCAATATCCTTCTTGCGCTTAGATTGTTGGATCGTTTGAATTTTATCAAAGACTTTATCACAAGCAATCAGTTTCTTTCTTAAGGCCTCTCGGCTGATCCCCATCGCTTTTGCTGCTCGGGATTTATTCCCTTTGTGTCTCTTAATTTCAGAGTTAATCATTTCACGTTCAACCATGGCAATTCGATCTTTAAGATCAAGGCTATGATCATTCACAAAAGGAATTTCACTTGAAATTCTTGGATTCATTGGCTTCTTTAAAATTGGAAGAATTGAATCATCAACCTCAGTGATAACATGATTCTTAGGATTAAAACGAACCAGACGAGCAATCGCCGTCATTAATTCAGTTGTATTTCCTGGCCACTCGTATTCGACAAGAGAGTCTCTAATTTCATCAGAGAAGACTTTCTGAAGAAACCCTTGTTCCTTACACTCTTTAGAAAGAGAAAAGTCGATGAGTTCTTGAATATCTTTCTTTCGATTTCTAAGAGGCTCAATTTTTACAATATTCTGGTTACAGAATTCATAAAACTCAGGAGTCAACTTTCCATCATGAAGAAGAACTTCTAAATCTTCTGATGATGTAAAGAAGGGTCTCACGTCAGGACTTTCCTCTTTTACCGGATTATAAAGTTTTTCAACGAGAATTTTTTGAACAGACTTTGGAAGGTTTCCAATTTCTCTAAAACAAATGCTTCCCCCTGAACACTTTTCTATACTCCCTACGTTTTCACTGCTTCCGAGAAGATTATCAAGAATCTCTTGTTCACCCATACTCGTGCAATCAATCATTTCAAACTCATTAATTCCTCTAGCCCCCTCTGCATGGAGGATACGAGTATAAAGAGATTTACCAACACCATGCTCACCCACAAGAGTGATAGGAGTCGCAATATCTTTGAGTTTCAATATTGATCTTCTTAAGTTTGAAGTGTGTTGAGACTTTCCAATCCAAACGATATCCCTTGAACAAGGAGCACTAAATCTTCTAATTAATGACTTTCTTGAAACAGGATTGTATTGACTGAAAAAACATGAATAAACGAGTGAAAGAAGTTTCATTACCTTCTCGTCTTCTTCAGTAAATCGCTCTTGATTTCTTTTATTGGCAACTTGAATAACACCAATAATTTTATCTTCTCTATTGGTTATAGGGTTACAAATAACTGATTTCGTTTTAACCCCTAATTTTTTATCGATCTTATCAAAGAATTTGATTTTGCTATGGCTGGTATCAATATTTAAAGACACCCCAGTGGTAAAAACTGAACCGGCAACACCTTTTCTATAATCAAACCGGAGATGTTTTTTACTAATCCCGACAGAGTGAGAAGCCTCTAGTTGGTTTGTTTCTGTATTAATAAGAAAAACCACTGCTCTTTGAGCATTCAAGATACGGCTTGTCTCTTCAAGCATTGAATCAATAAACCCTTCTTGGCTAGCGAAGTTCGTAATATCTTT
>JAUHYH010000136.1 GCA_030426585.1 Bacteriovoracia bacterium | reverse complement strand
AAGTTAATTTAAAGAGAAAGAGATGGATTTTATGGAGAAAAAGATTTACTTTAAAGAATTATCTTTTGGCCTTAGGTCTTCATTCAAACCGACATCCCTCACCACATTGTTAGCAATGGGCGTAAAATGATCCATTGCCTAGGGTCCAACAAAGAGCCTACAGCCTGTAAATTCCCGATACACCCCAAGAGCCGATGAGGGAGCTTATTTCTTCCTGGTAGAAGTTCTCGCCCATGAGCCCCTCAGAGACAAAGGGCCCAATAGCCGCTATCCATTGGTTTTTATTCACCGGTCTTTGGCAAACGGTAACTTTTTCTGAATAAAGTCTTTCTCCTGTTTTAACATATTCCATTAAAATGGCAGTTGCAGCTTCTAGAGCTGTGGGTATCTCATAAGGAATGCCGCTTTGTTGCGCATGTGTTTGAACAAGGGCTTCGATAGCTTCGTAATCCTTGCTTCGGCTATTCGGAATCACATCTCTGGTCATAAGAACCCAATGGGATGAAGAACTTCTGCCTACCTGCTCTCCGCTTCGATCGCTATAGTCAAGATATTGAGTTTTATATCCTGCTTTTGGCTCCCTAATGAGCTCAGAGAGATGATTGAGATTAAAAGGCTTTCCATTAACAGTATTGGGAATGAGAACTAGCATATGCGTCTCTCTTACCTTTTTATCAGGCCAGAACACACAAGGGCGATCCAAAATTTCTCCAATATTATCAGGCAATGGAGGCTCTGCTCCAATATCCCCAAAACATGTACCCCATTGAGATTTTCCAAATTCAAAACGAAACAAATTTCTTGGCTTTTCAGTTATTTTTTTTCCAAAAAACCAATCTTTTTTCAATCGAGGTTTAATGGCATCCTTAAGAAGCATTCGCGAGAGAGGATCTTTTAAATCTATTTCTAGAATATCCTCTAAACATCTTACATCCTCTGTTCTAAGACTAATACCCAGGGCATATCGAATTCTCACTGATTCTACCACTATCATTTCCATCTGAAGAGCAGCTGCTTCAACTTGCAAGCTTGCAGCAAAAGCGCTTGCTCCTCTCCCTAAATATCTTTTCAATAATATAGTCTCTGTATCATTCACCAAAACTATAACTGTATCATCAACGATAGCGCTTCTTTCTAAGAATCTATGAGCCCTTATTAAATCACCCTTAATCTCCACAATAAACAAAGCATCTTCTTCTAGGTAAAGCATTGATGCAAGATCTAAAACATCCGGGCTTCCTTCGATTTTACTTCTTAACGAAACAACGCGCTCATCCCAATCGTCATGCCCATAAATTTCTTTGACTCTATCAATTCCTTCGTAAATAGATTTTCCCAAACATTCAAGCGACTCAAAAGATAGAGAAGAAGATTGCGCTGCTATATTAAGCTTTTCTCTTTTATCAATAATTTTTTCTAGTCCTTTTAACTTTATTAAAGCTGAATAAATTTGGTCTAATGATTGACAATACCGATCGAAAGTACGATCAATTTCCCCTGCAACGGCTTCCTTTTTTTCTGATTGTTTAGCGCTATTATGAATTGATAACGGAATGCCAAACGGAATCAAATGAGCAACTTTCTGTAAGGTAGATAACTGGTACCGATCTTCTACTCCTTGTTCAATTGTTGCAAGATGAGTCTGTTTCTCTTTTCGAAGGACTTCCCAACTTTTATTAACCTGTTCATGCGTACCAGCTCTGCTTCCTTCCAATCCAAGGATATACTTTTGAACCTGCTTTTGTTTCTTTTGCAGTGTTTCTTTCTTCCGGGGGCTAGCTTTTTCTCCAAATTCTTCGAGGATTTTTTCTATGAGGACCACATCGATAGTTTGAATAACATTATCGACTATTTTTTTGATGCATCCTCTTACAATCCTCTTACTAAAATCGTCTATAATTTTAGGATCTATTTCTGTTAGATGTAAAAACTCTCCAACTTCGGGATGAGAAGAAGAAAGAAGAACTTTGATCAAGCTTGATTCTAAAACTCTTCGCTCAAAGGCATTTATATCCCCCACATCAAAGATCGGCAAACGATATATTTTTGGTATTAAATCTTTTTCAAAACGTTCTTTGATTAATTTTTCATGCTCTGGGTCTAAAATTTGCTGAGTAGACCAGCTAACGCTTGTATTTAATAGCGACAAACGATTAAGACACTGATCGCGTTTTTGAGAACTCTCAAGATCAAACAAGGGAATAAAGTAGCTTATACCAATCTGCTCGCGTAACTCTTTTTCTTTTTCTTCTACTTGCTGGCGATGCTTTGTTTTTTCTTCTGTTTCAGGAGGATCCTCTAATTTTTGCTTCAATCTTTCTTCTTTTAGCTTAGCAAGTTGCTCGTGCAACGTTTTTATTTTTGACTTTAGGGAGGGATCATCAAGATCAGTAAGAGTTTCAATTTTTGTTTCCAGTTTTTGCTCTTCTTTGGATGGGCTAGTTAATTTTCTTTTTTGTTCAGCTTCTATTGATTGAACTTTTTCAAAATTCACATCGTTAGAGTATTTTGTAATCCCTAATATACAGCCTTCTGTATTGCCCAATAAACGCTTTAACTGGTTTCCAAGCTGAGCAGCAGCGGCATATCTTCCTTCGGTATTAGTAATTGCTTCAAGGACTAGAATTTTGGGTTGGTATTTGTCAATAAGTCGTTTAAGAGCACATTCCATCCCTAGGGAGATTAATGAGCCATTTGTATCGCTGAACCCTGGGAAATCTACAACCGCTAAGTCGTTTAGCATTTCCACTGTTGGAAGAAAAGTGCAAGATTCTTTACCGTGGCCAATTAAATTATCTTGTTCATTGGTAGATGAATATTTGCCATTAACATCTACTACCATTTTATCTCCTCGAAGAAAACACAATGTTGTAGATTTCCCGGCTCCAGTGTTTCCTAATAAAAAAAGAACATTCTGAACATGAGAGGGGACAATAGAGATAACTTGCTCAATGACAGATTGTTGCGTTTCCAAAATGATATGAGAAATCTCAGAAAAAGATAATGTCCCTATTTTTTTTTCTCTTTCAATGCGATTGGGAAGCATTTTCATATCAAGAAGATGGTCGTAAAGATGAATATGTCCTTTTTCTAGTAATTTCTCTAAATAAGGGGGATACGCTTCAGGATGACTCAATTTTTTTTCTGCTAGAATGGTTTTTCTCGATTCAATGGCTTCTTTAAGTTTTTTTTCTTTGTGATCTGAGTAAGCTTCTAATGAATGGGTATCAATACGCTGGTTAATCAATTCAGAAGCCCATGGTGCATTTTGAGAAATTGCATAATCAACTAAGGAGCTTTTGAAATACACAGCAAGCCTTGCAAGGTCGTCTTTTACTTCTTCTCGAGAAAGTATCGTCCATTCTCTGTGTTTACAAGCTTCTAAAGCAGATTCAAATGCCTGCTTGCATGCTCCTGAAAAAGAGCTTTCGTTAACAGTGTAATGAAAAAGATTTGCAAATCTTTTCATGAGCTCCCAATCCTCTTTATTGGGATCAATCTCTTGTTGACCTCGACTTAGTTGTATTCTCACAGTCATAGATGCCTCCCATAGGAAGTTAATTTAAAGAGAAAGAGATAGATTTTATGGAGAGAAAGATTTACTTTGAAGAATTATTTTTCAGCCTTTTCTTTGAATCCAATGCATGAAAAAGAGAGTTTTTTTGTTTCAAGGGTACCCAGTCAGATCAAGGAGACACATAAGTGCACCAACGGGTGTTAGCAACGGGCGCAAAATGATCCCCCGCCTATGGTCCAAGAATCTACAGCCTATAAATTCCCGACACACCCCAAGAGTCGAGGGAGTTCACGTCATTCCGGTAGAAACCGGTGAGGGCGAGCCCTCTAGAGACAAAGCTCCCGATGGCCGCTACCCATTGGTTTTCATTCATTTCTCCTAGGCAAACAGTACACTTTTCTGAATAAAGTTTTTCTCCTGTTTTAGTATACTCCATCAAAATTGCAGTTGCAGCTTCTAAAGCTGTGGGTGGCTCGTAAGGAATTTTACTTCGCTGCGCATATGTTTGAACGAGGGCTTTCATATCCATGTAATCGCTCTTTTGACTATTCGGAATCACATCTCGGGTCATAAGAACCCAATGGGATGGATGACTTTTGTCTCTCCGCTCTCTGCTTAGATCGCTATGGCATTGAGTTTTATATCCTGCTTTTGGCTCCCTAATGAGCTCAGAGAGACGATCGAGAGTAAAAGGCTTTCCATTAATAGTATTGGGAATGAGAACTAGCATATGCGTCTCTCTTACCTTTTTACCAGGCCAGAACACACAAGGGCTGTCCAAAATTTCTCCAATATTATCAGGCAATGGAGGCTCTGCTCCAATATCTCCAAAACATGTGTCCCATTGAGATTTTCCAAATTCAAAACAAAACAGACTCCTTGGTTGTTCAATTGCTTTTTCGTCTAAAAGCCAATTCGCCTTAGGTCCAATGGCGTCCTGAAAAAGCATTCGCGAGAGAGGATCCTTTAAATTTATTCCTAATTCTTTTAAAGCATCCGCTAAATCTATTCCTAGTTCTTTTAAAACATTCGGTAATATTTCAAGACCAGCCTTTATTCCGAGACTAGCTCGGAGAAATCGATATCCCACTGATTCTCCTGTTATTACATCTACCTGAAGAGCACCTCTTTCAACTTTCAAGCTTGCAAGAACTTCAAGAGGTCTTTTTTCTTTCTCTCGATACCTTTTCAATACTATAGTCTCTTCTGCATCAATCACCAAAACTAAAGCTTGACCATCAATGATAGCACTTTTTTCTAAGAATCTATGAGCTTTTATTAAATCACCCCTAATCTTGATAATTTCAAGAAAAGGATCTCCCTCCAGGCAAAGGATTGATGCGAAATCTAAACTCCCCATTTCTTCTTCGATTTTACTTCTTAACAAAACAGCGCGATGATCCCAATCCTCACGCCCATAAATTTCTTTGACTTTATCAATTCCTTCACTAATAGATTTTTTCAAACATGCAAGCGACTCAAAAGATAGAGAAAACGACTCAACTACTCTATTAAGCTCCTCTTTTTTCTCAATAATTTTTTCTAGTCCTGTTAACTTTATTAAAGCTGAATCAACTTGGTCTAATGATTGACAGTACTGATCAAAAAAAACATCAACCTCACCTGTAACTGCCCGCTTTTTTTCTGATTGTTTAGCGGCAATATGAATCCATAACGGGATGCCAAGGGGAATCGAATAAGCAATTCTCTGTAAAGTAGATAACTGATAGCGGTCTTCTACTTCTTGTTCAATTGTTTCAAGACGAGTTTGTTTCTCTTTTCGAAGGGCTTCCCATTTTTCATCAAACTGCTGAGGCGTATCAGCTCTGATTCCTTTCAACCCAAAGATATACTTTTGAACCTGCTTTTGTTTCTTTTGAAGTGCTGCTTTTCTGGTGGGACTAGCTTTTTCTCCAAATTCTTCAAGGAGTTTTTTTATGAGGAATACATCGATAGTTTGAACAACATTATCGACTATTTTTTTGATACATCCTCCCACAATTCTCTTGCTAAAAGCATTTACAATTTTAGGATCTATTTCTGGCAAATGTAAAAACTCTCCAACTTCAGGATGAGAAGAAGAGAGAAGAACTTTGATCAAGCTTGATTCTAAAACCCTTTGCTCAAAAGCATCTAGATCTCCTACATCAAAACTCTGCAAACGACTTATTTCTGGTATTAAATCTTTTTCAAAACGTTCTTCAATTAATTTTTCATGCTCTGGATCTAAAATTCGCTGAGTAGACCAGCTAACACCTGTATTTAATGATGACAAACGATTAAGATAATGATCGCGTTTTTCAAGACTCTCAAGATCAAACAAGGGAATAAAATAGCTTAGACCAATCTGCTTGCTTAACTCTCTTTCCTTTTTTTCTACTTCCCGGCAATGCTGCGTTGTTTCTTCTGTTTCAGGGAGATCCTCTAATTTTTGCTTCAATCTTTTTTCTTTTAGCTTAGCAAGCTGCTTATTTAACGTTTCTATTTGTGACTGTAGGGATGGCATATCAAGGTCAGTAAGAGCTTCTATTTTTGCTTCCAGTTTTTGTTCTTCTTTGGATGGTCTAGTTAATTCTCTTCTTTGTTCAGCTTCTATTGATTTAACTTTTAGAAAATTCACGTCGTTAGAATATTTTGTAATCCCTAGTATACAGCTTTCTGTATTGCCCAATAAACGCTTTAACCGGTTTCCAAGCTGAGCAGCAGCAGCATATCTTCCTTCGGTATTAGTAATTGCTTCAAGGACTAGAATTTTGGGTTGGTATTTTTCAATAAGTCGTTTAAGAGCACATTCCATCCCTAGAGAGATTAACGAGCCATTTGTATCGCTAAATCCTGGGAAATCTACAATCGCTAAGTGGTTGAGCATTTCCACTGTTGGAAGAAAGGTGCAAGATTCTCTACCGTGGCCAATCAAATTATCTTGCTTGTTAGTAGATGAATATTTGCCATTAACATCTACTACCATTTTATCTCCTCGAAGAAGACACAGTGTTGTAGATTTCCCAGCTCCAGTGTTTCCTAACAGAAAAAGAACATTCCGAATATCACGAGGGATAATAGAGGCAACTTGATCAATGACAGATTTTCGCGTTTCCAAAATGATATGAGAAATCTCAGAAAAAGTTAATGTCTCTATTTTTTTTTCTCTTTCGATGCGAGTTGGAAGCGCCTTTATATCAAGAAGATGGTCGTAAAGATGCAGATATCCTTTTTCCAACAAATTCTCTAAATAAGCAGGATATTTTTCAGGATAACTCGTTCTTTTTTCTGCTAGAGTGGCTTTTCTCGACTCAATGGCTTCTTTAAGTTTTTTTTCTTTGTGGTCTGGATGAGATTCTTCTAAATCTGCAACATTGGTCGGAGAAATGGTTTGCTTATCGATAAAGGTTTTCATTGCTTGTAGGCCAGAGGCTACAAGTTCTTTCTTTTTCTCATCAAGCATGTTAAAGCTGAGAGTTTTAACATCTTTTACGTCAATTTC
>JAUHYH010000135.1 GCA_030426585.1 Bacteriovoracia bacterium | reverse complement strand
GTTGATTCTCCAGTACTTGCTTCAAAGATAACATTCATTTGGTAATCGTTATTTGCGTTGAACGGTATAAGGTCGATGATCTTACAATGGTCAGAGTTACAGGTTTTAAATTGTGTGAAGTGATAGCTGTCTTGATAAAGGTATTGGATGGTTTCCCATTGGGAAAATTCGTACTTTTCTAAAAGATAATTATGAAGCTTATCAATATTGACGTGAGCAAAGCTTGATAGAGAAAAAAGAGAAATTAGTGCAAGAGTAAACTGTCTCATCCATGACCTCGTTATGTTTATATCTAGATCTATTCTAGGCTAATCACACAGGATTCGATAGAGCTCTATCCCTTCATGTACAACAGAAGAAGCAAATTGATTGACGAGGACGCCAGAGTAAGGAGATTTAATACTTTTTTTGCTCTCTCTAACGATGAGACTCCCTAATAAATCACCTTCTTTAACAAAATCTCCCGGGAATTTGTCAGCAGTAAAAATTCCCCCAGACGGAGCGAAGATCCCTTTATATTGATCAACAGATCGTGACACTTGAGGCGTATAAATAGTAGGTTCACCTGAAACAACATTTTGAAACTTTAAATAATTTAAAATTCTTTCTAGCTGTTCTTCTGCTTGAGATTGGCTGGCTAATTCTTGAGAGCCTAATTCTACAGTATAAGCATGGACAGGAACTTTAAAATCACGGCCCTTAAGCTCCTTAAGTTTCGTTTGTAATTGAATCCAAGGAACAAAGCAGGCTTCATCAAGAGCCCCTTCAAATTCTAACTGAGTTTCAATAACGGTATCAATCCCGAGGTAAGAGTGGGCTTCGCTGGTGTAAGCGGGAGCATAAAGATGTTCAATCGCGGTACTTGCAGTATGAAGATCGAGAACAATTTCATTCTGATTGGCCATTGATTGTAAGGTTAAACAAAGTTTGCGCCCATAATGAGATCCATAATTCTGAATATGGGTTTGAAAATCTAAATGAACACTCTGTAAGTGCTTAAAGTATTTATTCGTAAGGTCTTGTTCTGAGAGTTCCCAGTTTTCTTCAACAAAACTTTCGATTCCTGAACAGAGATTCCAATAAAGCCTGTTGTAATTATCACCAGTAACAGGGTCAAAGCGACCGAAAGTATATTCACCCATTTTTTGATTGAGCCCGTATGGGTTGGCATTGGGAACTAAGGTTACTGTCCCTTGAGGAGGATTTTTTTGGAAATACTCAATAAGTTTCTGGATGACGAGATTTCCCTGAACTTCAGATCCATGCAGATTCGCTTGAATATAAACATTTGGGGCATTTCCACTTCCTTTAAACTGATAGGTTTTTAAGGAAAGTTGGTCCCCGTTAGCAAGATTTCTTACTGGGATTTTTTGTGTTATCGCATCCATGATTCGGGTCCTAGGTTTTCTCTTTTTACAGTAAATTCATTATTTTGATAGACGACTTCGGCAGGAAGATCGTGGCAGAGGAAATAGGGCATACTTTCTGTAAAACCATAAGCACCCACCATTTCAAAAGCTAATGAATCTCCAGGTTTTAAATCTTTAGAAAGTTGAAACTCACCAAGGTAATCAAGGCTGGTGCAAAGCGGTCCATAAACTTTATATTTCTGAGTTTCATTATTATTTAAGTCTCGACAAGGAAAAGATTGATTCGCAAAAACAGGGCGAACAAGGTGATTAATTCCTCCCTCAAGAATAATCATATCAACACCTGAAGATCTTTTGATATCGATAATGTTTACGAGGTAGTTTCCAACAGGGCCACTGAGGTATCTTCCTAGTTCAAGCCAAACTTCAGGGATATTGTGTTTTTGTTTTAAGTAGGCGAGAGATTCTTTAATAAAGTCAGGATGAAGTTCTTTCTCTCCCTCATAAGGAATTCCAAGTCCACCACCAAGATCAAGAACTTTAGTTTTTATATTGAGCTCTTTTTCCCAAAGGTTGACTTGAGAAAAGATTTCATCCCACACATCAATCAGTTGGTCTTTATCCAGAATATTTCCCCATTGAAAAATATGAAAGCCTAGAAAATTCAAATTATATTGAGAAGGGTTAATCTCTTTCCAGTCTTCGAGTGATAAGCCGAATTGGGTATGTTTTGAACCCCCTAGAACATTAAAGCCTTGGTATTTCCAATCATTTTTTTGAAATCTTATGAGAACATTGGCTTCAGGTTTTAAATCAGCGAGCCATTTAAGTTGATTTTCACTTTCAATTACAAATGTACTAATTCCCTTCTCTATAAGAGTCTTAAAATATTCATATGACTTAGCCGGACCTGTAATTAAGATGTTTTCAGGTGAAACGCCATGATTCAGACAGTGATTGACTTCACCAAGACTAGCACAATCAAGCCCCCAGTGATTTTGATTGGCGAGTTCAACAAAACTTGAAAGAGGGTTAGCCTTCATGGCATACCAGGTTTTTATTTCAGGAGAATTGAGCGATTGAAGTCTTTTTTCAAATTGGTCCAGGTCATAGTAAAAACTAGGACCTGGCATCTTTTGAAAGTGTTGTTGAAACTTATCTAAGGACATTTTCTAACGCAAGTGAAGCATCACTTTTTTCGTCTCTATACTTAACGATGATTGGACAATAAACTTGAAGTCCTTGCTCCTTAGCCCACTTATCACTTGGTGGTCGGGTTCCCGAAATAACCACCGCTCCTTCGGGAATATCAGATCCTGGTGGAAGTTTAGTCTGGTTAACTAGGTCATAAACCGGAACACCTTTACTGAGTGTAACTCCAGGGGCAATGACGGCATTTTTTCGAACAAGAATTCCTTCAACAATGACTGCGCCTGCACCAATAAAAGCATTGTCTTCAATGATCACCGGGCGTTGTCCAATTGGTTCAAGGACTCCCCCAATTTGAACTCCCGCAGAGAGGTGAACATTTTTTCCAATTTGAGCACAGCTTCCGACAAGAACATGACTATCAATCATCGTTCCTTCATCAACAAAGGCCCCAATATTAACGTAAGCCGGAGGCATGATGATAACGCCTTTTGCGATATAAGCACCACGTCTCACACTTGATCCCCCAGGAACCATGCGTACAAGACTTTCCTTGGTAAATGTTCGAGGCATGATAGTGTTTTTATCGACAAAGCCAGTGTAGTTTCCATCAAGTTCAACATTTTCTCCTGCTCTAAAGGCATCAAGAATAGCTTCCTTAACTTCTGTGTTTACACTCCAGACAGCTCCATTGAGTTGAGCTGCTCTGGTATTACCCGTTTCTAAGTTATTTAAAATATTTTCCCAGCTATGCATGAACTTCTCCTTGAGTTTTATTTTGTTGAACTTTATACCATTGAGTAACAAGTTGATCAGCCTTTGTGACTACATCAAGATTGTTCATATCATGAATCGTTAAAGGTTCCCTCAATGTTGCTGAATCAATCAGGTTTTTAGCATAAAGAATAATTTTTGTAGGAACAGGGTTACTAGCAACAAAGAGACTATTGGCTGCTAAATCCCAAGTTGGGTAAAGTCCTTTTAGATCGAAGTTTAAACATTTTTCAACGAAGAGATTTGTTTCTTCAGGCCATACGTTAGACATAACAGACACAAGCCCTTTACATCCGTAATAACAGTAAAGAGGAACGAGGGCATCTTCTCCACTATAAACTTCAATTTCAGGAAGAACGGTACAGAAAGTTTTAAAGTCTTCAATACTTCCGCTAGCTTCCTTCAACGCCCAAAAGTTTGGGTGTGACTGAAGTTCTTGTGCTGTTGAAAACGAGAGTTTTGCTCCTGTTCTTGAAGGGACGTTGTAAAGCATACAAGGTTTTTCCGAAGCCTCGAGGAGTTGGTTAAACCATTCATATTGTCCTCTTGCTCCTGGTTTTGCATAAAGTGGAACAGGCATTAAATAGCTATCGATATTTTTATATTGGTTACAAAAATTTATCCATGCAATCGTATCTTTCATATTATGACCATTAACGCCGACCATAAGGGGAACATCGAGATCAAGTTTGGAGGCAAACTCAACGACACTTTGTCTTTCGAGACGACTTAAAGCAAGACCTTCTCCTGTGCTTCCGAGAAGAACAATTCCATTTCCTGCCTCCGATTGTCTTTTTAAAAGAGTTTCAAAGTTCTGAAAATTGATCTCTCCATCTTTGTTCATTGGGGTTATTATGGCGGTCCACAATTTCGTTTTGAGTCTTGTTTTCATTTTCTTTCTCCGATTCTTGTAAATATTGTTCAACAATTTCATTAAAGTTATAAAGTCCAGCTGCCAAAGGGTTCTTGTAAGCTTGCTTCGCACACCAAATAGCACCTTCAGCAAATATTTTTCTATCATGAGCTTCATGAGAAATTTTGATCGTTTCAAACTCTGTTGAAAGATTGAGGCAGTGAAACCCTTTCACGTCTCCACGACGTTCGTAGGTAATTTGAGTCTCTTGATCTATTAGATCTCCCCACATTTTTGCAGTACCACTGGGGGCATCTACCTTTTGGGTATGATGAACTTCATGGATTTGAGTTTGAAATTCAGGAAAAGCTTGAAGTAGATTATTGGCCTTTTTAAGCAGTTTTTTCGCTATTTGCATTCCTAGACTAAAGTTTGCTCCATAGATCCAAGTTGTACCACGTTTTTTAAGTTCTTCTTCTAAATCATTATTCCAGCTGACCCCCGTGGTTCCAATAACGAGAGGAATTTTAGAATCGATAAGAGTTTCTTTAATTTCTTCGAATACGATAGGAGATATAAAGACAATTCCAATGTCAGCTTCTTTTAATTTTTCAGCTGTCACAGGGTTTGAAGAGTTAAAAGGACCAACGATTTGCTCTTCTGTCAGGCTTTCAAGAACTTTTGATCCCGTTTTTCCATTTCCAATAACGGCAACTTTCATGAGAGCTCCATTTCAGTCGGTTGGAAGATTTGTTGATGAAGTTTCGAAATAGTTGTGTTGGCTTCAGTGCTTGGAACGAGGAAGCATACATTATGAATACTTGCTCCTTGGCAAAAAAGTCTTGCATTAATATCAAGGTGCGATTGAGTCTGGAAATTAAAATACCCATTAGGGCGATTTCCAATCATAGCAACCAAGCTGAGGTTTTCTTCAATTTTGATTTGGCAAAATGATTGTAACTCTTCAATGAGTTCAGTCGCTAAATTAAGTTCTCCGCCATAACCATTATTGTTCGCATCAAGAGTAATGGCGACACTGGCTTCACTTGTTGTTACGAGATCAACACTAAGATCATACTTGGCTAAAGTTTCAAAAACTTTTGCTAGAAAACCGGGGATTCCAATCATCGACGGACTCGTGAGAGTTAAAAGAGTTTGATGATCTCTTTTTGCGAGTGCTTTCACGGGACGCTCATCACAAGGATTATCCGAAATTAAAGTTCCAGGTGCTTGTGCATCAAAAGTCGAAAGAATCTTCATTGGAATCTTTTTAAGCTGACAAGGGGCTAGCGCGAGAGGGTGGATAACCTTCGCACCAAAATTTGAAAGCTCTGCAGCTTCTTTATAACTAAGTTCGTTTAAAGTGATGGGTGATTCAACGAGATTAGGATCACAAGATTTCACTCCTGAAACATCGGTGAAGATTTCTAAGAGCTCAGCATTAATTGACCACGCAAAAAGCGAGGCAGAATAATCACTTCCGCCTCGACCCAATGTCGAAGTGAGTCCTTGAATATCTCTTCCAATAAACCCCTGAGTAACGACAACTTGCTCAGTCACAAGCGGTAAAAGATGTTCCTGAGCAAGCTTTTCAATGTTGTCGTAAAGAGGAGAAGAAGCTTCTGTTCTGACAACATTTCGTGCGTCAAAGAAGCGGGCAGTTGTATTGATTGAATTTAAATAATCACAAAAGATAGATGAACTAATACGTTCTCCGAAACTTAAAAGTTCATGAAGGGCCGTTTCTCTTTCATTGATTCCTTTCATCATAAATTCATCAATAAAGAAACGTAGTTGTTTCAAAAGAAAACGAACATTGAAGGTATCACCGTTAGGAATTAATTCATTAAAAATTTCTAGATGACGAGTTTCAATTCCTTTTAAAGTGGTTTCAATAAGATCTTTAGAAACATTCTCAGATTGAAGATATTCACCGAGGTCTGTAAGGGTGTTAGTTGTTCCTGCAGTGGCGCTAAGAATGACAAGCCTTCTCTTGGGGTTTTCGGCAATGATGTTTGCACATCGTCGCATACTTTCGGCATCTTTTACTGAGGTTCCTCCAAATTTACAAACAATCATGACCAAGCCTCGATCGTGTTTTCCATGTTTGTGATAGCAGCACCAGCAGCCCCTCTTACAAGATTATGTCCCATGGCCGTTAAACCAATAGTTTGTGGATTGGTTGATCCTTTTATACGACCGATATGAACGCCCATGTCATAGTGATCAAGGTTTCTTAAAGGTTGGGGAAACCAGGGGCTATCATAAAGATTAAAGAGGTTTTCATATTTTTGATTCCATGCCTGGTAGACTTCTCTGACAGCCTCAACACTAACTTTGTCTTCGTAAGTCACATGAATATTAAGTGTATGCCCATAAACAACGGGAACTCGGTTGACGTGAACGATGACATCAAAATCTGGAATCTTTGTCCCACAACCAAGGATCTTTTTTACTTCTTCTTCAATTTTTTCTTCTTCACCAGAAATATAAGGAATTGTATTTCCCGTAATCGAATAGGCGGCTAATCCTGAGCCTGCACCACTAACGGACTGAAGTGTTGCAACGCTTATGTTTTTGATTGTCCCTAACTCAGTGAGAGGAGCAAGTGCTAAACTTAGAAAAACTGTTGAGCAATTGGGGTTTGTGATGATTTTTCCGTTGTGAGCTTGTTCACTTAAAAGAGTAAGTGAGTCTTTATTAATCTCAGGAATCATTAAAGGAACTTTCGGATCCATTCTGTAAGCAGAGGCATTTGAAAAGACATGAGTTCCTTTTTTAGCCAGTTCAAGTTCAACTTCGCGAGCAACTCCACTGGGTAATGCAGAAATTACATAAGGAGCAGTGACTTCTGAAAGTCCGATAAGTTTCATTTGAGCAATATCAGTTCTTAAAGGTCTTGCTTCATTCCAGAGAATG
>JAUHYH010000134.1 GCA_030426585.1 Bacteriovoracia bacterium | reverse complement strand
CCTATGATATTTCGACTCAAAAACCTCAATGGTTAAAAAGTAAAATCCCTAAAGGGCAAGGCTATACCTCTGTTAGAAATAAACTGAGAGAGTATGGTCTTTATACCGTTTGCGAAGAAGCCAAATGTCCGAACCTTTCAGAATGTTGGGCCGATAAAACAGCTACGATCATGATCCTTGGAGACACTTGCACGCGAGCTTGTAAGTTTTGTCATGTAAAAACAGGAAATCCAAAAGGGTTTATCAACCCTGAAGAGATTGAAAACTCTTCGAAGATGGTTGAGATCATGGACCTTAACTATGTCGTTATTACAAGTGTTGATAGAGACGATGTTGAAGATCATGGGAGTGGTCACTTTGCTGCCGTGGTTGAGCGAATCAAAAAAGATCATCCAAAAACAAAAGTTGAAGTTTTGATCCCTGATTTTAATTCCAACCCTGAGTTCATGCATAAACTTGCTAAGAGTGATCCCTTTGTGATTGCTCAAAATATTGAAACGGTTAAGAGACTCACTCACCCGGTGAGAGACCCGAGGGCCGGTTATCAAAAAACACTTGATTGCTTAGACTTCTATAAAAAAGAATACCCTCATATCACGACCAAAACTTCTCTGATGGTAGGGCTTGGTGAAACAATGTTGGAGCTCAAAGAAACGCTTGATGATCTCAGAGCGATTGATGTTGATATCGTTACTTTTGGTCAATATATGCAACCAAGTAAAAGACACCTTTCGGTTGAAAAATATTATACTCCAGATGAGTTTGAAGAATTAAAACGACTTGCTTACCGAATGGGCTTTAAGTTTGTGGCCTCTGGTCCCATGGTGAGAAGTTCTTATAAAGCAGCAGATTATTTAAACTATTTAAAATCTCAAGGCCATGACGTCCATTAAAGACTTTTTTAATACTAAATTCCCTCAATATCTCGAGAATTATAACGAAGAGAAACAACTTCTGACTCTTTGGGATTGGGAATACGAACAATATCTTTATTTTTTAAATGAAATTCTTCCTTGGCTAAGAGAAAATCCTACTTGGAAAATCTCCATTCTTTGCTCACACCCTCATTGCTTTACAAATGGATCAGGTCTTCAAAAGGAAGCCGGTAAGGCGATTAAGGAATTAGTCGACTTTGATCAAAATTTAAAACTCCCCTTTCCTCTTTTTCAAATTAAAAGAGGCGGGGGTCTTACTTTTCACTACCCTGGCCAGATGATTTATTACCCCCTTCTCAATATGAATCATGTAAAATTGAGCCCTCCCAGGATCATGTTAAAAATGATCCAACTTGCGAAAGAGATTCTAGAGGAAAAACTCTCACTTAAAGGACTTGATTATCAAAAGCTTCTTGGACTTTGGTATCAAGAAAAAACAAAAATTGCTTCTGTTGGAATGGGATTAGAGTATTATGTTTCGACTCATGGGATGGCCTTTAATTATCTCTATGACGACAAAATGTTTCATACATTAAAACAACTTCATCCCTGCGGGCTTCAGGGAGATACTTATCAATCGCTTGATAAGATTACTGATATCTCGATACTCACAAGAGAAGAATTCTCTTCTCTTCTTCATAAAAGTTTTTCAGACTGGATTAACTCTAGGGATTAGAAAAAAGATCAACCTTCAGTTTCTCAAGTGCTTCATCACTAAAGTAACAACTCACTCTATCATCACTAAAAAGGGTTGGATTTTCAGAATTTGTTAAATAAATATAAGCCCCCCCTTCCGCATTAAAAAAGGAAGAATGCTTCTTGATACAATCGCTACCTAAACATTGATTTTTATAAATTTTGAACTCGAGTTCAGTTTCAATAAAATCATTTCTCATCGGAAGAAACTTCAGCGAAAGGCCTTCCCCATCATTGAGTTGATAAACCACAAGACTTCCCGTGCTTTTTTGAATATTGGGCTCAACTCTTGAAAAGTTCTTCTTAAAGAGTTTTGAAAGCTCTATTGTTGCTTTGTTTTCAACTCCATAATCTATAAACTCTGAAACTCTTAAATATAAGACATCTAACTCCGGAGAATCATGAATATCCATCAGACCATTGGTCTCCATTTTAGTCATACAGTAAATGGCGTCTTTCTTTTTAACTTTCGATTTATTGTCTTCAACTTTGACCTCAACTGGCCGAGAAATCTCTGGCTGATTCTCTATCCGTTTCTTCTCTGAAGGTAAGGAGCCTGCACTTCCTTGCTTAGCTCCTGGATTATTATTTCCCTTTTTTGGGTAAGTAGGACTAGGTTCCTTGATTGAAGGATAAGTCTTTATAACTGGTGGGTAGTAGGAAACGGGTTGCTCCTCACCCTCTGGACTCTCTGGCTTTTTTGACTCAGAAGTCTCTTCAACTTTTACTTTTTTGGACTCAATCTTTCGAACTGAACGCTTATCACATCCCCAAAAACTTAAAATGAGTAATAACCCTAGAAACTTGTACATAGATTCTCCGCCAATATTCTACCAAACTGCACAATTTCAATGCCCAAACCTTGTAAAAAGTTTAGAGTGATCAAGAATTAGGCAGTATTTCTAGACGTTTAGTGATGCTTTACCTATCAAGTAGAGATGAATTCTCTAATTTTGGTATCGGGTTCCTCTTACAAGCAGTCGCTTTTTCGACGCCTTGGAGTTCCCTTCACGAGCATTGACTCGAGGCTGGATGAGTCTCCCTTTAAGTCTAAAGGTCTTGAAGCCAAAGAGCTCTCTCAACTTCTCTCCAAAGAGAAGGCCCTAAGCCTTCGTTACGACTACCCTGAGGCAACTCTGATTGGGGCCGATCAGGTCTGCCACTATAAAGGGAAAATTTTCAGTAAGGCAGGAACTCGAGACCAAGCCTTCTTACAACTCAAAGAGCTTCAGGGACAAACGCACGAACTTATTACAAGTTATGCCATCCTTGGAGAAAACCAAGTGATCGAACACACCAATATTACTCAACTTAAGATGTCAGCACTTTCTGATGATGAAATCCTTGAATATCTTAACTATGACAAACCTTTCGATTGTGCCGGATCTTATAAGATCGAAAGTGGAGGGATTGCACTTTTTGATGAAATTCTTTGTAGCGACTTCACTGCCATCATTGGTCTTCCTCTTTTACAACTTTCTCACGATCTTAATTCTTTAGGTTTTAAATTGTGGAAAAGTTAAAAAAAGCAATCGTTGTCCATTCAGGCGGAATGGACTCAAGTCTTTGCCTCGCTCTAGCACTCAAAAAATATAAACCTGAAGAAATTTTGAGTCTAGGATTTGATTACCAACAACGCCATTCGAGCGAACTTGAAGCCGCTCAAAAAATCTGTAAGGATTGGAAGGTTGATCGTTTCATTATTCCTATTACCTTCATGAATCAAATTACTCAAAATGCGCTAATCAATCACAAAGAACAAATTGGTTTTGAGAATGAAGTTCCTAATACTTTAGTGAGTGGTCGTAATGGACTCATGGCGAGGATTGCAGGAATTCATGCCGACTCTCTTGGCGCCAATGAAATCTATCTCGGAGTGATGGAACTCGAAGAAGCCAATTCTGGTTATAGAGATTGCAACCGCGACTATTTTGATCTTATCGAAAAGGCCCTTCAAATTGATTTTGCTAATACCAACTTCACAATTCAGACCCCACTCGTTCAAATGACAAAGCTGGACTCTATGAAACTCGCAGAGAACCTTGGTGTCTTGGACTATTTATTAGAAGAAACTGTTACCTGTTATGAAGGGATTAAAGGTCGTGGCTGCGAAAAATGCCCTGCCTGCCTTTTAAGAAATGAAGGGATTGATCAGTTTAGAAAGCTTTAAAACTATTCTCGGCTTTTAAGTTTTTCAAGTTCAGCATCGATGGCCTTCTCTGCTTTCTCAAGTTCTTCTTTAAGATTTTGCTTAGCCGATTCACTCGTTTCATCAATATCATTTAAAATCGCACTGGCCTTAGTACTTACTTCGTCTGTAAGTTCTTCTGCTTTTTCTTCTGCTTCATCTGCTAATTCAACGGCCTTTTGCTCAGCTTGCTTAGCCACTTCTTTCGTTTTTTCAGCCGTTGCTGAAGCCGTCTTTGTTACAACGTTTTCATCCCCTGTGAAATGATAAAAACCAAAACCAAGAACTAAAACGAGAGTGATAAAATAAAGCAAACTTTTCATAGATTTCCTTCTTTGTTGAGCCAAGAATGTATCTAAATTCATAAAAGAGGTCAATTTCCCTCAAATTGTTGCCACCTTTCGAGGGACCGTCAATTCTCTAGACAGCACCTAAGTCCCCGTTATTTCATCTAAGCCCCTTGATAACCTACTAATTTGCTACAGTTAATTATCTTCTGGGGGGAAGGAACATGTTTACGTCTATGGGTATTGATTCAATTCGGTGGATAGCTATCATCTGCGGTCTCCTATTGATTTCCTTCTTTACCTCTTGTTCTCCCCAGAGTGCAAGTGATGATTCAGTACCTTTCCAACTAAGTGAAAATCTTCAAATTGATGGTTACGGGCATATCGATGACACCGCCGTTGTCGATGTTGAAAACGAACCCCTCACTTGCAGTGTGCTCGATGAAGAACCTGCTAATCATGTTTGTAATGATGGAAAGGTTTGGCTTTGTCATTCTCCTCCGGGTAATCCTTTAAATGCCCATATGATTAAAGTATCACTAAATGCTGTTAAAAAAGGTCATACAGAAAACCATGAGGGGGATTATACCGTTCCCTGTTCAGACGAATACCAAGAAGCTCAAAATTGTCCTTTGCTCGATTGCTATCTTAATGATGGTGAAGGCTATGATCAAATTGATGAAATCATCCTTACTGAAGAACAAGTCAAAGAATGCCTCGACAATGATATAAGAACGAGAAGCGAATGTAGAGAGTACTGGTCAGTCGAGTAAAGTCTTTTTAAATTCCTGGGGAGATATTAATGAAAGTGAACTTAAATTATATCAATCATTCTCCTCGTATCTTTTATTAAATAATTGAGTCATCCATGAACAAACAAAAAATAATATTGAAGTTCGATCTCGGAAACTCGCCGGATTTGAGTTTCCAGGACAAGATTCTAAAAAGTTGTCCGTCACGTTCGTTAGGTCTTATGAAAAGATCAAGGTCTTTTGGAATGTTTTGGAAGGGAAACTGATCATTTCATCTAAGAGCCTGAGGGGCGCATGGGAGCGCCCCACCCAGGCCTTTTAAACACTTAAGAATCCTTTCGGAATAAATTTTTGTTTTGAATCATATTGAGCTTTAAGCTTTCTAAAAGCATTCCCTTGAACATCTGACCAATAACTTGAAATATACTTTTGCTTAATAAATCCAATCCCATGCTCCGCAAACGGAGAACAAATCCAATGGCTCAGTTCTGTATAAAAGTCTTCCAAAAGATCATCGGCCTTCGCTTGCTGCTCATCAGTCGGAAGAAAGTTAAAATGCAAGTGACAATCTCCAAAGTGACCAAAAAGCATGTAAGCAATCCCAGACTTCGAAAAATCTCGGTATTTCTTAAACAGCTTAGCCATATCAGCGACTCGAACCTGAACATCTGTCCCTCGCTTCACTATCCCCTTTCTTGAGTTGATTTCATTAACCTGACGTGGAATCTCCACGCGCATGGTTTGCCATTTCATCTCACTAATTTCAAAAATACTCTGCTCATCAACCAATTCAAGTTCTGAAATAAGCTCGGTATAAACCTCTTCAAAAGCTGAAGCTTTAATTTGAAGTGTGATAAGGTCTTGCTCATTCCCAATAGGTTCTTTTAGATAACTAATCGAGTTCCAATCAAGTAGTTCACAGGCAACAACCTTATCTCTGAAGACCTGAACTTTTTCTAAAACCTCTAGGTGGGGTTTATCATTCTCTTCCCAACGAGGGAGTTGCAAGAATAAATACTGATAGGTTTCAAGAGGGATTGTTTCAAACTCCCCTTCTATAATTACACCAAGTTGCCCTTCCATTCCTACAGCAAGATCAATTTCCTCTTCAAGTCTTGGGAAAGGAGCGTTTTTAAACTCTTTATATTTCTCAAAAGATTTTTGATAATCCTTATAATCCCCTTCAAGAGTATTTTCTCTTGAAAGAGTTTTCTCTTCAGCGTTTTGATCGAGAATCTTGCAGCTAACGAGTTGGTCTCGGATCGTTCCCAGCCCAAAAGCTAACTCTCCCGTGCAAGAGGTTGCAATCCCTGCAAGGATACTCGCGGTCCCTTCTGTCGGAGACGTCATCTGATCTCGCCCCTTAGAATTGAGATAGGCTTTGGCCTCTGTCCAGTTAACAGGACCAGTCACTTTAAGAGTAAAGTCTTCTGTGAGTTCCATATGGCTTGGGAGTTGAGAAAGATCTCCAAGCGCGACCTCACCTTCGATGTCTTTATAAAATTCATCGATCTTATCAAAAGGAATAACCGTTGAAGTTTGAGAGGAAAAATAAAGTGTGGGAGTTCCCGCCTTAATATGCTTCTTAAGGTCTTCGAGCGAACGAAAAGTCACTCTCTTAAGATTGGCCATTTACACCACCAAATTAACGATTTTCTTAGGAACGATAATCACTTTTTTGAGTGTTTTGCCGGCAATGAGCTCTTGAACCTTCTCGTTATCCATAACTGCTTTTTCAATGTCATCTTTACCAAGATCAAGTGGAAGGTCTAAGAGAAACTTCATCTTTCCATTCACTGAAATCGGATAACTATAATTCGATTCCACTAAGTACTTCTCTTCATGCTTAGGAAATTGAGCAAAGCTAATGCTTGTCTCATACCCAAGATCTCGCCATACTTGCTCCGTAATATGAGGAGCAAAGGGGCTCATGATAATCGTAAGTTTCTCAACAATCTGTTTATTCTTCGACTTCATTTTTGTCAGTTCATTCACACAAATCATAAAAGCACTGACTGTCGTATTAAGTGAAAAGTTTTCAAGATCTTCTTTAGTCTTCTTTATGGTTTTATGAAGCGTTTTAAGCTCTTCTTCGGTGGGTTCCTTATCTTCAAGAATAAGTTTATCGCCATCTCCATAACAAAGTCGCCAATATTTCTGAAGAAACCTAAACACCCCTTCAATTCCCGAAGTGATCCAAGGTTCACTCTGCTCG
>JAUHYH010000133.1 GCA_030426585.1 Bacteriovoracia bacterium | reverse complement strand
TCGGAACTTCATTTAAAAATTGAGAACGTGTAATTGTTGGAGAATACAGATCAAAGAAACCACCAAAGTCCCCTTGATTACCGATAAGAACAGGAACTCCAACATCTTCAAGATATTGGGCCATCACCCCATTGATTTTCATTCTTTTTGAATTAACACCTTCGAGTTCGGGAAAGTCTTTATGAGTACTATTAAAAAATTCAACAGGGTTATAGTACTCTTCTCCTTTAGCCTGGTAACCTACCCAATCACTTTGTTTAGGTTGCTGGGAATAAGAAGTGAATGCAAAACTTAGCAGTAAAAAGACAAATAATTTCATGATGATATCCTCAGAATAATGATAACAATAAACGGCTTAAATCCTAGTAACCGCACAGATGTTCCCCTTCCTGGTTGACTGTAGTATCGCTAATTTTGAAGATAGAAATTCTCTGAGTTTTTCAGTATGCTTTAAAAGAATGAGAAAGATTATTCATGTTGATATGGACTGTTTTTTTGCTGCCGTCGAAGTGAGAGACCATCCTCATTTAAGAGGCAAGCCTGTCGCCGTTGGGGGTTCAGCTAAAGGACGAGGCGTTCTTTCGACAGCAAACTATGAAGCCCGAAAATATGGTGTTCGATCTGCCCTTCCTACGGCGACTGCTTTAAGGCTTTGTCCTGATCTCATTTTGATGCCTCATCGCTTTCATGTTTATAAAGAAGAATCTCAGAAGGTCAGAGAGGTTTTTGAAGAATACACTTCAATCATCCAACCTCTTTCTTTGGACGAAGCCTTCCTTGACGTCACCGATTGTGACCAATGCCAAGGCAGTGCTACCCTCATCGCTCAAGAAATCAGAAAGAAAATTTTCGAACGAACTAAGCTTACTGCTTCTGCGGGGATTGCCCCTAATAAATTTTTAGCCAAAATTGCCAGTGATTGGAGAAAACCGAATGGTCAATTCACAATCAAACCTGAAGAGATTGATACCTTTATGATTGACCTTCCTGTGACTAAAATATTTGGAGTGGGAAAAGTCACCGCAGCAAAACTTCATGGAAAGGGAATCAAAACTTGTGGCGATCTCCAGAAGTACTCCCCAAAAGAGCTTTATGATTGGATGGGAAAGTTTGGAAAACAGCTCTATGAGTTAAGCCGAGGGATTGATACCCGAGAAGTTAAAACCTCTAGAACACGAAAATCTTTTAGCGTTGAAAACACCTATGGAACTGACCTCCCTGATCTCGAAGCTTGTTTTGAGAAACTAATCCCTCTGATGGATGAACTTCAAACCCGACTTGAAAAAAAAGAAATCACTTCGAATGACTACAAAGGGATTCAAATCAAGATTAAATTTCATGATTTTCAAACAACAACAGTCTCCGAGGCTGGTCTTGAACTCACTCTTGAGAATGCCAAACGACTCATTGAAAAAGGTTATTCTAGAGAAATGAAACCTGTAAGACTCTTAGGTGTCGGAGTTCAGCTAATTGATAAAGATCCTCCTGAAGACCCTTACCAACTCTCCTTACTCTAAGCGCGCTCAAAGATAAGACTTGGTTTTAACCAAGAAACAAGTTTATACCCTTTTGATTTAAGAAACTGAAAAATTTCGCAATCCTGAATATGATCAAGATCAAATTTAAAAGATTCTACAATGATGACTTTCGGCTTAAATCTCTCCCAATCGGCAGAAGTTAAAACTTCGTAGTCTAAACCTTCAACGTCAATTGAAGCGAAATCAACTGACCGCTCCTTGAGGTGTTTATCGACAAGGTTTGCAAGAGTGTCTGAAGGGATGACTTGCTTTTTAAGTGGCTCCCCCAGTTCTTTAAAAAGAGCTTGGGCCTGAGCTTCATT
Organism: Bacteriovoracia bacterium; assembly: GCA_030426585.1. Classification (GTDB taxonomy): domain Bacteria; phylum Bdellovibrionota; class Bacteriovoracia; order Bacteriovoracales; family Bacteriovoracaceae; genus JAUHYH01. The sequence goes on along the minus strand of JAUHYH010000133.1, from coordinate 5,306 downwards.
GGCCGTATTCTCTAAATGATTACCCCAGTTATAGAAGGTTAATTCTTTTTTCTCGTTAGAAACGGCACATTCCACAGCAATATCTCGGGGACGGATCCATTTAAATAAAGTGCTACTTCCAGGAGTCGCATAAACAACAAGACCTGACCAACCTTTTCTATAAAGCAAATAGGTATTTGAAAATTGTCTCGGGTGAAAGGCCCCAATATCAACATAGGTGCCTTGAGGTTTGTCAGCAAAGTATTTGCTGACAAAAATATCTTCACCAAACTGCGAGTAATAGGCTTGCCTATATCGAAACAAAAATGCATCAAGAAATTTCTTAAGAGGATGGTAAGTTGGGCCCAATATTCTTTTGGCGAGAGCTATAAGTTTTTTCATAGAAACTCATTAAAACTCTTATCGCTCAAAAGCTCAACTGCCAAAAGAAGTTCTCACAACATCAGCGACTGTCATATTCATGATCAGTCGCTAAGGGTGCTAAATTATTAGATTTGTTGAAATTCTTATAGGGCAAAACCTTCAAGAGTGAGTTGGGTGTTATCCTAGAAGTATGGAAATTTGGGCAAAAACCTTTACTTATTTTTTCGCAGTTTTAGGGGCAGTGGGCATCTTTCATTATGCTCAGGCTTTATTTTTTGAGAGTCTTAAACTCAATCCAGTTGAGTCTAAGGAGCCAAGCAGACAGTAAGATTAGTTTCTTTCTGATTTCTTGAGAATGATAGAGTCAACTTTCGCGGACCTAATGGTAGGGCTTCCCCTATCGTGTACAAGAACTTCAAGAGAGCTTAAACAAACGGCAATAGCTTCATCCTCTTCAAGTTTATTGAGGTTATAAATATCTTGATTCATCCTTCCAAATCTTAAAGCAGAAAAATTGTCATCAAAGTAATAATTGAAAATTTCTCTGACGACTTTAGAATCTCTTAACCTATAAATCTCCCCTTGCTCAGATTCGAGAATAACCCGATAACTATCATAAATACTTGTTCTCGCGGGCTTATAAGAAGCATCTTTGACTTTAAAACAGTCATTACTATAGGAAAAACTAGAAAGGGCCATTACGAAGAGAGACAAAGTGATTTTAAGCATAGAGAAATTGTAACAAGAAAAACGAGCTCGCTACTTAATTCAGTAATTATTACAGGGGCTGTAAACATGAAAGAATTTCAGACCTCCCCCCCTCTTTCACATTCCGCCCAGAGTTTATGATACGATTTCTGTGCTAAATCAACATTTTGAGAAAACATGAAGAAATTGTTTATATCTCTACTATCTATTTTAATTTTAATGAACCAATCATTCGCAACGGCTGATTGTCGAAGTTTCTATCAAAGTATGTCTGGAAGTATCGCTAAAAGAATGAAAGTGGTGCCAAATGATAATAATGAGTATGAAATCAAACAGGGTAAACGTCTTCCTCAAAATGAAGACTTAATCCCTCACGGAATAGGTATTGTCGCCGCTGTCAGTTTCTCTAATAGTGTCGGTCCCGCGATTGGAAGTGACTTCCTTGCAGGAACTGCTGCTCTTGGAGTTTATTTTGTTGTTGCTCTTGGGAGTGCATTAACAATCTTTCTAGTCAGTCGAATGATAAAGAAGGGTTCAATGAAGAAAATGATCTCCCTAATCGATCAATCAGAGTATTTATTGGCAAATCCACAATCAACTCCTGGAAAATACTTAGATAAACTCCATGCCAAGCTTGTTCGAAATGGCGCTCACGAACTTAAAGTCTTAGACCTCGCCTATACAATTAGTGATGGTAATAAAACAGGTGACCTTTGTAGAGGGACCCATTCTCTAAATAAATACAAAAGAAGAATTATAAATGGAGAGGTTGATCTAATCAACATCCAGATCGATGAGGATGAGAATTAATGGAGAGATTAGTTCCTATTAGCATCTACAATTACCTTGATCCGATTGAATATATCAATGCCATATATGAATACCTTAAAGTGAATAAAAGGTATTTTTCTCTTAGATCTTGGGCCAATAAAATGGGTCTAAAAGAAGCAACCCCTCTTTCTCAGGTGCTTAAGCGAAAAAGGGCCCTCCCCGCTAACTATGTCCAAAGAATCAGCGAATACCTCAAATTACCAGAGAAAGATCAGGAATACTTCATGGCAATTGTGGAAATTGCTAATAGTAAAAATGAAGAAGTCCGAAGCTTTTGGATTAATAAGGCCCACCAACTTTATAGTAAAGCCAATTTTAATCAAAAAATATTAGGCGAAGAAGAATTCGCATTTTTCTACGACAATCTCACAATTTTATTAATGGAAATCATTGAATTACAAAATTTTAAACTTGATCCAAAATGGATTCAGAATCAACTCTACTTTCCAATTGAAGCCTCGAAAATTCAAAGCGTTTATGAAGACCTTTTCTCAAAGGGTTACCTCATCAAAGATGAAAATGGGAAAATCACAAAAACAAGCAAGCACATCACATCTCAGCACGATATTGGATCAATTTGGGTAAAAAAGTTTCATGAGATTGCCTTAAAGAATGCCACCGAAGCTGTTTATAAACAAAGTGAACAAGAAAGAGAGTTTGGGTCTTATATACTGCCTATTAACAGCGAAAAGCTCCCAGAAATCAAACAAAGAATCAGAGAGTTCACCAAAGAACTTATTGCTTCTTATGATACAACAAATAACCAAGCCGATTCAGTTTATCAATTTAATGTGAATTTCTTTGCCCAAGCCAAGAAAGAGGATCACGATCATGTTTAAAATTATTATTCTTTCCTTACTTTTTTCACTCAATACCTTCTCTCAAGTTTCAGAATCAAAGAATGAAGTCATCAATACTGAAATTTTCCTCGGAAAATTAGCCAGGAGTGGTGGAGCTGGGAATGGTGGGAATATCTTAATTTCTGAATTCTTCAAAGAAGCTTTAGTCAGTTTAGAGATTGCAAGATTCTCTCAACTTCTTAGTGAGTCAGAGGTTAATAAGGTAAAAAAGGTTTTATCAGAGACAAAAGTATATCTGGTTCAGTTTCAATTATGTGACTTGAATGATGATTCGAGCTGTTATCCTGGATACGCCGCTAAAAATTATCCAGAGAAAAACATTATCCTCCTCGATTCAAGAGATCTCGAAGATCGATGGGTAAACATGACGTCACTTCAGAGAAAACGACTTGCTTTTCATGAAGTCCTTGGTCTCGCAGGAATTGAAGTAGCAAACCATGTCTTTAGCACACAAATCAACACAGTCGATATCTTTAATAAATATCAAAGCAGTACAGACATCAATCGATACTTCCAAATTCTTAATGATCTTTTCTTTATGTTACCAGAGTCAAGACCTAATGAATTCGAAGGGTCCTGGGGAAAGAAAACAGTTGTTCAACCGAGAAAAGCCTTATTTAAAGAAATGAGGGATGACCTCACTCATGGTCAACTTATTACCCTTCAAATCCATATGCCCTATCATGAATCAGAGAAAAATATCGAGTATTCGTTAAATGATTCTGTTGAGCCAATCGTCGAAGTTGTTTCAACTGATTTTGAAATGGGATTATGGGGAGAATTTGAACTTAGAAAAACTGAAGGGTATCTGGCAAGCCAGATTCAAAATGGAATTTTTCAAACATTAATTGATAGTGACGATAAATCACAGCCAAAGTGGAAAGGAAAAATTAAAAAATACTTTTCACCTTCATTTCCTGTCAATTTAGATAATCAGAGAATCCCAGAACTTAGTTGTAAAATGCTTGATGACAATAAACTCATTTGTCGCCATATCAGAACGGAATACACAAACTTTGCCTCTATTAGGAAGAGTATTCTTGAGTATTCATTCTATGACCGCATCAAACTCAAATAAATAAACATCCAATGTGTTCAATCTTGTCACGCTAATTTTACATTGGCGTGACTTGAATCTGGGATAACGTTATACCTCCTAAAAAACCTAAGGAGGTATTATGAAACTTTTAATAACGACGGCCCTACTAATTACTGGATTTTCTCTTCAAGCATCTACTGTCTTGTTTTGTCATCAGGACGAGTTTGGATCCTATGATAACACTCACATCGTTTTAAACGACTATCTCAACCTACGATGCTCAAGTCACCGTCTAGAGGGATTTAATGAAGAAACTCAAAGTGGATTAGGCTTTGATGATGACTATTACAATGTCACTATTCAAGGAAAAGGACTAGGTATTCGAGTAACTTCTATAGAAGGCTTAATGATCACCTGCCCTACAGTACGGAGAAAGGCTTTGGGTCTTGAGGAGTTCACCAACAAAAGAGGTAAGGTAAAAAAAGGTGTCACGAAACTCCACGGAGTAAAAGTTGCAGCCAGTGCGCTTGTCGGAGTTGATGTAGGTTTGTTTGTGAATGGAAAAGGCGGGATTTGTCTTTTGAAAGGAATTACTTTCGGCTCCATCGGTCTTGGGATCTCTGGAGCAAAAATGGAAGTGACAAGAAGAAACAGGTATTAATTTTTTTTTAGCATACAAATCAAAGGCCCTTATTGGGCCTTTTTTTTTGACTAAAACTGTGACAAAGCTGTCACGGAAATTCATTCAAACTCTTGTTCCCACAAAGCTCCAATGCTAACTAACACCAACACCAAACAAAAACCCTGGAGGGAATATGAAATTATTGTTGATTTTATTATCACTGACCTATTTAAATGCAAACGCTTATCAAACCTGCACTGCTGACGATGCTGAGGAAGTCCTCGTTGAAATGCTCAAAAAAACAAATGAAGTTTCTGGAGACAAAGTTTTATTAAAAAGTGTTTTAGAACATGAAAGAAAAGACGGTATTGAGGAATATATCTTTGTAGTAGAAGGTATCAACTTTATTGTAACTTCTGATGATTTTGTTAACAAAGGTGACTCGATCTATGGGATTGCGATCGTAAACAAGGAAACTTGCGAGCTTGTTATGTGGGCAGGAGATTCAGATCTTGCACTTGGTAAACTTAGAAATATTCATGTTATTAAGGGTAAGAACCCTAAGGAGTTATAAAATGAAAAAATTATTAACAATTATCATTTGTTTTCTTTCTTTAAACAGTTTCTCAAGAGACATCACCTGTGCCTTTCAAAAATATTTAACCGAAGAACACAGAATTGAAATTTACGGGAAAGTGACCGTTGATATCTCTAATGAAATGAATCTTATTATCGCAAGTGATGGTGTCCGTTCAAAACACATCCAAATTGATAATAGCCGTCATGTTGATGATATCGATGCAGATACAAAGGCATTCTTTCAAGAAATGGAAAAAGAATTTGGAAGTCTTAAAGGCTTTGTTGTTTTTGATGTAGCTTCAAC
>JAUHYH010000132.1 GCA_030426585.1 Bacteriovoracia bacterium | reverse complement strand
CCCTTCAACCAGAGTTCAAAACTTATCAACAACAAGTTGTTAAAAATGCTCAAGCCCTTGCTCAATGTTTGATGAACCATGGAATTGATGTGGTATCTAAAGGCACAGACAATCACCTCATTCTTATCAAAACAGACTCGGTAAATATGTCCGGTAAAGATGCTGGGCTTATTCTCGAGAAAGTCGGAATCACCGCCAATAAAAACATGGTTCCCGGTGATACTCGTAGCCCCTTCGTCACTTCAGGGGTTCGAATGGGAACACCTGCGATTACAACGAGAGGATTCAAAGAAAATGAAATGGAAATCCTTGCTGATTGTATTCAGCGGGCCCTTAGAAACCCAGAAGACGATTCCGTTCATAGCGAAGTGAAGAGCACCATTAGTAAACTTTGTCAGGAGTTCCCAATTTATGCATAAAGTCGTTTTGCTTTTATTTTTAGCCTGTAACCCTTCCTTTGAGCAGCCTAATGAGCCAAACAAAGGTACAGATGTTATTGAAAAAGCCCAAGAAGGTGCTTTAAATTGTATTTGCACAATGCAGTACCAGCCCGTTTGCAGCGAGAACAAAAAACAGTACAGCAACCCTTGTATGGCTGAGTGCGAAGGTGTAAAAAACTACACATTGGGAGAATGTGAGTAATGAAATGCCCCTTTTGCGAGCATAAAGATACGAAAGTCCTTGATTCACGATTGATCAAGCAAGGCTCTTCGATTCGGCGTCGTCGACAGTGTTTAAGTGAAGAATGCGAAAGACGATTTACAACCTATGAAACCATTGAGGTTTCACTTCCTCGTATTCTTAAAAAAGATGGTCGGCGCGAAGAATATAATCGAGCGAAACTTCTCTCAGGTCTTGAAAAGGCTTGTCAAAAACTCCCGGTTTCTCCAGAACAAATTAATAATATTATCGACTCCGTTGAAAAGAAACTAGTAGAACTCAACTTAACTGAAGTTAGCGCGAGTCTTATTGGTAGCATTGTTATTATGCACTTAAAGCATCTTAACCCGGTAGCTTTTGTTCGCTTTGCTTCTGTTTATAAAGAGTTTGAAAATATCGATGACTTTGTAAAAGACCTTAAATTTGAACAAAACCACTTTACTAATGATTTCATGGATCAATCTTTATGAAACAAAGAACCGCTGGACGTAAGTTTGGGTTTCAATTTTTCTACAACAAAGTCTTTAACAATGACGTTGTTGAAATAAATAAAACAGACCTTGTTCACGACATTCAGTTCTTTCAAAAAAGCCTAAAACTCCCGACCGATCAAGAGGAGTTCGTTTCAGAGCTTATTCTTAAAGCCAGTGTGAACTATCAAGAAATTCTTTCTTTAATCGAAGAACATCTTCAAAATTGGAGAATTGACCGAGTTGACTCAATCACAAAAACTCTTTTAGTTCTAGCAATCGTAGAAATGAACTTTCTCGAAGATCCAACGCCTGGCAAGGTTGTTATCAATGAATACATTGAACTTGCTAAAGAATTTGGAAATAAGGATTCAAAATCATTTATCAACGGTGTTCTCGATAGAGTTTTAAATGCCTCGTAATCATAATCTCTCACTAAATCTGATTGATACAATTGACTCAAGGACAACTTCACTTGTTCATATTTATGAAAATCAAAATGAAATTGTTAACGAGATAAACTACCTCTCTAAGGGTCAATATTCAGAATTTTCTCTTAATGAAAAAAAGCCTAATATTATGCTTCTTACTCTTCATCAGCATCCGTTCCTTATATATACCGTTAATAAAGATTTGCTTGATACAGAAAAACTTAAAGAAACTCTTTCCGGATTTTATATTTCGAACAAAGACATTCCTAATAAGACCGTTTGGGTTGGAAAGTTGGCAAAATCAATAAAAGATTCTTTGGGAAATGAACTCAATCTAGAATTTAAAATAATCGATAACTAAAATTTATCCCGTATCTCGTTACAGAGAGATCACCTGGCCCGGATAAAGAGTGTCCTTTTAGCATTAATCCTGTTCCCCATCTTTTCCAAAGAGTATGGTGAAGATAGAGAATGTATTTATATCCTGTATAGGCTTCTCCTCCTGCATTATCACCCGAAGAAACCATGGTTGGGGAAACACTAAATTTAATAAATGAGAAACGATCAAAAAACGTAAAGTTTTTTTGAATACCTGCGGTCAGGTATAATATATTCTGTGCCCTGAATTCAAGAGGATCACCTGCTGCTAAGCCTTCTGTGTTAAAAGTTTGAAAAATTTCGAAATCAAATCCAAAGTAATAGAAAAAACCCTTCATCCCAAAAAGATTAGATTGAGTTTGGGCATAAGCATTGAGTCCAATTTCTAACGGGGGAACTGCTGAAGTTGGATTACCTACACGGGCAGCCTCAGCTTCGCTAAATTGAGAAATATAGATACTTGAATAAAGTGTCCAGTTAGGTTTCCATTGATAACTCCCCATTAAACCTAAAGTAAAAGGAGAATTTTGTTCCAAAGAAGCTTGGTCACCATTGCTTAGACTTTCTGTAAATGACCCCGTACTCAATGCATAGAAGAACCCCAAGGCATAGGGGAGTTTTTCTTTTTTCTTAATTTCAATTTTGGGATCATAAGTAACTTTGGAAAGGTTTGAAAACTCCGAAACAAGTCCATTCTTTGCCTTAATAGCAATACGAACATAAAGGGTCTCATCCTCGAGAAGTCGAATAATAATTGAGTTCTTTCTCGACTTTCCTTTTTTAACTCTTTTTTTCAACTGATTGTCAGCATAAGCTTCAATAATATAATAACTAACTTCGACGTCCTCTGGGGCATCCCACTTATACAAAATACGTTTTTCTAGCTTTTTCCTTTCTTTGTCAGTGAGGAAACCACCAACAACGGCCTTAGAAGCTTCCTGTTCTTCTCTCTTGATATCTTTTTCAGTCTTCTTAGTTTCCTCTACCTCTGGTAACGGAATCGGGTTGTTCGGATCAATAGAAGGAAAGATTGATTCAGGTCCTTGTTCAGTGACAACAGATTCTTGTCCCTCAACTTCTTGAGGTTCATTTGGTTTTTGGGCCCATGAGAATGAAACCATTATAATGAATAAAAATAGGCACTTACCCATACTCTAATCATATCAGAGTTGGTAGTGGGAACAAGATAGAGTCAAAAAGGCTAGAAGAACATCCTGAACTCAATTTCGTACTGTTTTACTTTGGGAGTATTAACCCCTGAAAAAGTGTCTTGATAACCAAATATCACCTTTCCTGGAAGCAGAAATTCATTACTTTGAAAAAGCTTAACCGAGCTAAACTCTAGGTTAAGTTTCATAATATGCCTTTCAAAGTCAGTATTATAGGCAAGAATATCATTAGCAATACCATAGCTAGAGTCATATGTATTTTCCTCTTTAAACTGGTATTCATAAGCTGTCGTTACTGACATCCAATCATTCATTATAAACTCAGAGTTGATTTGATAAAGAATCGTATTTCCAAGTTTTTCATTAAATCTTCCTCTTTCTGCAGAGAGTGTGTTGTCTAATGATTCTGGAATTCGAAAATCTTTTTCAGAAGGTAATTGATAAGTATATCTAATAAAACTATTAATCAAAAAATCATTACCAACATAATAGCCACCACCAAATTCTAAAAAGAGATCCCACTGACCATCACCAAAAGAAAAGTCTTGGAGAAGGTCGGGGTCATCGACTCTCCCCGTTGGTGCAACAATTCCTGCAGCAACTAAAGTTCCCCATCTATCTTCATTCGCAAGATTGAACATGAGTCCTAGCTCCATATCTCCAAAGTCAGTGGCTTGCCAGTTTCCAAGATCTTTATAACCAAGCTCTTTTGTTAGTGCATATTGAATAATCGGTGCATCGACATCAGGAATTTGGCCAAGCGCCTGGCCTGTTGCTTGGCTACTTCCATTTCCAGTTTGATTCTCTAAATCACTGCCTACTTGTTCAAAATTATTTGAAGCTCGTCTTTTGTAATTAATATTCACACTTGCTGTGTAATAAGGAAGAATACCATAAGCCGTAACCCTATTTGTTAACCCCCAACCAAAGCCAAAGCCATCGACTTTAACTCGAGCATCACCTGAAATTTCATACTCACCTATTAACAGGTTTGCCCTAGCTACCGAATCGATATTCCCAAGTTGCTCAATGGCATCTGCGGTTTGTGAAATGCTTGCTAATAAGTCGGCATCGATTTTGAAGTTAAAGCTATAAGGGTTGAGAGCTTCTTTTTGATTAAAAGAGGAATCGACATTCCCTGTTTCTACTTTTCGGTAAACAAAGGTTCTGACCCCTTTTGGAAGTGTGTCGTAGTAAGCAGCAAAAGAGTTAATACTCCCTAGCCAGAAAAGTAAAAAAAGTAATAATTTTAAGTAGTTATGCATTGTTTCCACACGTGTGCTCAAGAACGGACTCACTATAACATAAGAATAGCAGCCCTTGGACGCGGCGTGTAAAATATACGCCCACCCTAGTTTGCCGCCCGACTTTCCCCTAGAATGTGGGCTCGATGAAGGGTCTGATAATTCTAACATTTTTTTTGTTGCTCTCTTCTTGTACTCGAGATGAGTCTGTTACTCCTTTTACTCACTCAGCTGATTATAGAGAACGACTAAGAAAACCTTTTACGATTCGCTATCCATTGATGCCCGATCAAGTAGGCTCTTATAACTATGGTGACGTTATCGAAATGGATCCTACTAGAAAAAATGCTCTTCACTACATAACAAAACCTTTAAAAGAAACTATTTACGACATCGGGGTTAGGCTATTTAAGAGAAATAAAGTTCAGGCTCAAGCCCAATTGTCTGTACCGCCAGAATCTCTTGAATATCTAAAATCAGTAAAACTAAAAAGAATTTTCTTTGTTTTAGACACATGTGTGGGTAAAAGCCGTAGATGTTCCAGTACCGTAGAAGGTATAGAAGCGACATTCGTAAAAGAGCTTTTTATTAATTTAGAGCCTTATAAAGAGGGTACTGAAATAGAAGAAATAAAAGAGATCGACGACAATACTTTTTTTCAGAAAGCTAAAGAATTTGTCAGAGACTTTGGAAGCAAAAGAAGAAGAGGAGTAGGTGGTTTTCAGCTTGCTGCTTACTCTCAAAAAAATCGCCCAAATCGTTCTCAATATAAAAACCTATATGTTTTTAAGTACGATAAAAATATTTCAAAGCTTAGAGATGCTCTTGAACAATCAAGACATGTTAAGAAAACTATTTTATTTGGAGATCTGGTTCTTGCAGAACTTCAAAAATCTAAAAATTCATTTATTTCTCGAATTTATCACGAAGAAAGCTTCAAGCAAGAGGTTGAATCTCACCATTCTTACCTTAACCCTGCTGCTTGTGAAAAGGGAAATTGTACTGAGCTTAAAACAAATAGCGAAAACCTAGTAGAGTTTTTCAAAGAACATCCCAATGTCGTTGTAAATACTTTTATCAAGGTTGCTAAACTTCCAAAAAAAGACTTTCATTACAAAGGATTTATCGAATTTGAAGTCGAACTTAACATTTAATTCGATTACAAATATAATCCTCTCTATTTGGGAAATAAAGTTTTGACCAGATAATCCGGTAGAGAATCATTGTCCCTATTGCAACAGTTAAAGCCTGAATTGACTTAGTCACTCCGCCAATCACATGTGGGCCAGCTCTAAAGCCTGAACAAAATGTTTTGTAGATAAATAAGAAATTAAAGAAAGCAACTATATTCCAGCCTGATGTAAATAGATTATTGAAGTCTAATCTGTGAGAAGCTTCGCTACCTTGGTTTACATGTTCGCTAATCCCTTGAAAAACAACCTCTAAAACCTCTGGGGATATTTCGGTTTGATCATTCATGAAACCATTCTCTTTTAATATTTTCTGGATCTCTTCTTCAGAATCTGTTGAGTTATCAATTCTTCTAAATATCTTTGAGACTTCTTGATTTTTGGTTAAGGCTTCTAAGACAACTTGAAGTTGCTCCTCCTCAAACTCTAAAGTTTTCGTTGTTGAATCTTCGAATGCATAAGCATAAGAACTTTTATCTACATAGTTGTATCCAAATCCCTTTAAATACCAAATGAGAAATTTTGCCGTATTGGAAATTCCATCAGCAGCAGTTGCTTCAGCGCCTACCCACATTGAAAGTAGACTTAATACCAATTCAAGAACAAACTTTTCCTTTCCTTTTTCTTCAAAAATCTTACCTGTTGAGTAGTAACCATAAAAAGTGGCTGCTCCCGTTGCAAAGTATGAAAATCTTTTAAAAAGTTTTTTGTGTTGATTCCCAAGTGTATTCAAATATCTTGTTCTACACATTGTTTTTATTCGACGGTAAGTTCGATATTCTTCATTTGCTCTTACCGCATCATCATGAAATTTTTGGCGAGCTCGTCTATAGGAAAGACTTTTATCTTCTATATCTCTATATCTTTTGTATAGATCATGCTTTTTACCCGATAATGTTGATGGATCTCTCGCTTTAATTGCATCAAAAATTTCATTAAAGTTTTCGAGGTAGAATCTTCTTGTGTTCGTTTTAAAGGTGTCTGACACGAGAATGAGATTAAAGAAAATATCGACCTCATTAGTAGTATTAAAATTCGTATTATTAAATAGGTTTGAAACGATGAGTGCATCAAAGTGTTTTAACTTTTGTAAGTCTGAAACATTTTTTTCAATTTCTTTTCTTATTTCAGTAGTATATTTTTTAGTAATTAAATTTTGTCTTACAGACTCCCTGAAGTGATCAAAACCTGAGTCATAAATTGAAACAGATTTTTGAATTTTATTTATAAGATCATTTTCTAGGACTTTTTCTGAAACATGCCTAGAATTTCGAATTTTATTAAATAAAGTATCAACTTCACTCTTCTTAAGAACCCCTTCCTGGACTCCTTTTGAAATATAGTCTGAAATAAGCTCTTCGAAAGGAATTCCGGAAAATTCATGCTTCATAACCCCTTTGTAATAAGGGAAGGTCACTCGCCGAAACTCGTGAGCTTTATCAAAAACTTTGTTTTTAATAGTGTAGACATTGCAAACTGATGCATGTCCGGCTATCGAAAAAATGAGGATTAAGCTGATTAATTTCCGCATGATATAACTTCAATATTATACCAAGACAAAATTAAGATAGGATGACCACGATGTTATTGCTTGCAAGGCAAGTTTCTTACTCAACTAATACCTTAAAAGATCAACAACTGCTTTTTCAACTCTTTCATCATCAGGAAGAATGGCCCTTTCGAGTACCCGATTAAAGCCCACAGGAGTAAAAGTTGAACCAACCCTTCTCACAGGAGCATCAAGATATTCAAATGCATTTTCGTTGATAAAAGAGACAACTTCACCTCCAAATCCACCAAAAACTTTATCTTCATGGACAACAAGAGCTCGATTGCATTGTTTCACCATTTTTATAATTGATTCCTCA
>JAUHYH010000131.1 GCA_030426585.1 Bacteriovoracia bacterium | reverse complement strand
CATGAGCTTATAAAACTCATCTGTACTCATCCCCTCACTAGCTTGAGAAACAATATTATTCGTAAGCTCTTCTGGGTTAACGTAATCTAGATTTAAACCGCACGATAAATGCTCGATGAGTCCTTGTACCACATCGGCTTTTTGAGCAGACAATCCCTGGTCTTTCCTTAAATACATTTCCTTTTCTCCTTAGAAATCTAATTCGTTGTCAAAACTTAAAGCTGAATCCTCGTGCGCTAGGACACCCGCTTTTTGATATTCAGAAACTCTTTTTTCAAAAAAGTTCGTTTTCCCTTCAAGTGAAATCATCTCCATCCAATCAAAGGGATTGGTCGAGTTGTAAATAGGCTCTTCGCCAAGCTCTTTTAAAAGTCGATCAGCACAGAACTCAATGTATTGCTTCATTAAGTCTGCATTCATTCCAATCAAACTCACCGGAAGCGCCTCTGTAATAAACTCTTGCTCAAAATCAACAGCCTCTCGAATGATTGTTTTTACAACTTCAGAATCAAGTTTGTTTTTCAGGTACTTTCTATAAAGTAAGCAGGCAAAGTCAGTATGAAGTCCTTCATCTCGAGAGATCAACTCATTACTAAACGTAAGACCTGGCATGAGTCCTCTTTTCTTTAACCAAAAAATTGAGCAGAAACTTCCGGAAAAGAAAATCCCTTCAATGGCGGCGAAAGCAATTAGGCGTTCAGCGAAATTTTGACTCCCGTAAATCCACTTAAACGCCCAATCAGCCTTCTTTTTAATGCAAGGAATATTCTCAATGGCCTTAAATAAATAATTTTTCTTAGCTTCGTCTTTAATATAGGTATCAATCAAAAGCCCGTAGGTTTCAGCATGAATATTTTCAATCGCAATTTGAAACCCATAAAAGCATCGCGCTTCAGGGATCTGTACTTCATTATAAAAGCGCATCGCAAGGTTTTCATTCACAATACCATCACTCGCAGAAAAGAAAGCGAGGATGTGTGAGATATAATGTTTTTCATCATCACTGAGCTTCGCCCAGTCATCGAGGTCTTGATAAAGATCAATCTCTTCAGCGGTCCAGAAACTGGCCATGGCCTTTTTATACATATCCCAAATATCTGCATACTTGAGAGGAAACAATACAAATCTGTCGTTACTCTCATCGAGTAAAGGTTCTAAGTTTTTCAAAACTTTCTCCAAAATAAAATTTAATTAATATCAGTAAACTCTAGGCGTATATACTCATTCAAATTCAACTAACATCGGACCTCCTCGGGTTAACTTCAACTCACACAGGGATCGGACTTAGAAGAAGAACAATCGCACGAACTCTTCATTACCGTTGCGGGACAGCGTTGGAATCTCACCAAACTTCACCTTGTGCCAGTCACAACTGTTTATCTAAGAATCATACTACTTGTAGTATGGTTTTCGTGTAAAACCGATTTTTCTAACAAAGGCAGTTACCTTTTTGACAGCCTAGTTTTTTATTGAGCCCTACTGGAAATGGCTGGGAGAATTGATTTTTTCACCATTTTTTTGACATGAAAATCGGATAAAGTATCGGAATCAAGTTAGTCGGCCATTGCCTCATCAAGAGTTTTATAAACTGGCCCAAAGTTTTTACAACCAGCCGCTAAAGAAAGGTTAAGATACTCACCTGTCCGGGTATCTCTAAAGAACGTAAAGCCAAGATCTAGAATGACAGGAGCATTAGAATCAACTCTAAGCCCATAATATCCAGGGTTTGAGTTATCAACTCTTGGATTTTGAATAATCGCTTCAATAGGTTCAAATTTTGCACTAATCGGAGTTCGAGCTATAACAATTTCAATATTACTTAGGTCTGAGTAATTGGACTCTAGGACATCAATAGCATTCTCAATGACCGATCTATCCCTAACAAGCTGACAAGAATCTGCAAGAAGTGAAGAGCTTAGAAAAAAAGATAATAATAAAAATCTCATGTTAAATTTCCTCTTTATTTTTAAGTTTTCTAGCACAGATAGTTACTAAGATTAAAAAACCTGTATTTTTTTCAATGATTTCAGGCAGGTGCTGTTTGCCCCATTTCTCATATATTTGAAGTAAGCATTTTTCCTCTAAAAAAAATTCACTTTTCTTGATTCATACGCTTTATTTACCTATAGATAGCCTATCCAAGGAGTTCTCATGCATCGTCTATTACTGGTTTCCATCCTCATCTCTGTTAACTCCTTTGCTTATCTCAAAGACAAAACTTATAAGCTGACGATTCTTCATACTAATGATCATCATGGTCGTTTCTGGAAAAACTCAGATGATGAATACGGTATGGCCGCGAGGATGACTCTCATTCAAAAAATCAGAAAAGAAGTTGCTGAGAAAGGCGGATATACACTGTTACTCTCTGGTGGAGATATCAATACAGGTGTTCCTGAATCTGACATGCAACTAGCAGAGCCAGACTTCAAAGGCATGAGAATGCTTCAGTATGATGCCATGGCCATTGGAAATCATGAATTTGATAACCCCCAGTCAGTAATCAAAAAACAAGAAGAATGGGCGGGTTTCCCTTTTCTCTCTGCTAACATTTTAAAAAAGAACAAAAAGTTTCTCCAAAGCCAACATGCCTACAAACCTTTTATTATAAAAAAATTCAAAGGTCTTAAGGTTGGGATTGTCGGGTTCACAACAAAAGATACTCCTCAAAAAACTGATGCTAAAAATGTTAAAGGTCTGATCTTTGAAGAACCAACCAAAGTAGCTCCGAGAATAATCAAAAAGCTCAAAAGAAGAGGAGCGGATATGATCGTGGCAGTGACTCATATGGGCCATTACGTAAATGCTAATCACGGTAACGAAGCTCCTGGCGATGTCACTCTTGCGCGTTCAGTAAAGGGGATTGATATTATTGTTGGTGGTCACACGCAAAAGCCACTTTTTAAACCAGACGTTCAGAATGGAACTCATATTGTTCAAGCCCATGAATGGGGAAAATACGTTGGCCGCATGGACATTGAATTTAAAAATGGAAAATGGAAGATGGTTGATTATGAACTCATCCCTGTTAACCTTGCTAAAAATCTAAGTAAAAGAATTCCTGAACATCCCGAAATGCTTAAACTTCTGACTCCTTACCAAAAGAAAGGACAGGAAAAACTTAACGTTGTTATCGGAGAAACCTTAACTCGTCTTGAAGGAGAACGTTCTTATATTAGGAATCAACAAACAAACCTAGGCGTTCTTATGGGGCTGGCGCTTAAGAGTGCGACTCAAGCTGATCTTGCAATTTATAATTCTGGAGGAATAAGAGATTCTATTTTAAAAGGAAAAATTACTTATCGAGACGTTCTTAAAGTTGAACCTTTTGGAAATACAATCGTTACTGTAAAACTCACAGCAAATGAACTTAAAAACTATCTTGAAATCGCTTACCGAAACGAAAAAGGCTCTGGAGGATTTCCTCAAATTGCTGGCGCCAATGGAATTATTAAAGACGGAAAAGTGATTGAGCTTTTTATTAATGGCGTTGCCGTTGATCCTAAAAAATCTTATGTTCTCGCAGTTACTTCATTCCTGGCAACGGGTGGAGATAAGTATTTTGATCTAAGCAATCATCAAAGTTTCTACAACACTCAAATCCCCATCGCAGGGGCCGTAAAAACTTATATTAAGAAGAATTCACCTATTGATCTTCCGGTAAGTGTAGGAACTCCTTTCATTAAAGAATAAACTTGATTCATTTTATTAGGGTCATTTTATCTGATCTAACTGACACCGGTTGGATACCAAACTGAAATAAATTGAAATTGGCGTGGCCTCCTATTTGCATGTTAGAATTCAAACAATCACATGAAGTGAAACCAAGGAGAAATCATGCGCCGCGTAGCACTCGCCTCATTACTTTTATTTTTAACCTCTTGTGTGGGATTCCAAGGAAACCTCGTCGTCAATGAATCTTTTTCAGTTAAAGAAAAGAAAGATGTCGTTGTTGTTCCTGAAGGAGTTTATAATGCCCAGCTTGTCGTTAAATCGAAACGAAAACTAAAACTGAAGATCCAAAATAATACCGTCGATAAATCGGCGACAATCAAACTCGCAAAAGGATTCAAACTTCCTGAGTACGATGGAGATTTTGAAATTCCAGCATCAGTGATTGATCAAAGCTTTAAAATCGTTGGTCATAAGCAAACAGTTGTCACGCGAACATCTCCCGTGACGGAACATCAAAGCTGTTCGATTCGAAGAGTTCGAAGAGTTTGTCGGAAAGTGTGTGAAACTAAAATTATAAAACTTCCTAATGGAAGGACTGAAAGAAGAAGAGTTTGTCGGAATGTTTGCAACGATATCGTAAGATATATTCCTGGCTCAAAACTAGTTACCTACCATTATAAGACAGTGAAACAGAGCCTTGACCTTTCTCTGGTCGATTCTGATAGTTTAGCACAAGTTGCTGATTACCAGGGTGGTAACACTTCAACAACGCAAATTACAGACTCGATTGGATACTGTAACCCCCTAAGATACTAATATTACATAGATTTGGGCCCTTGGCGTTTTGCCAAGGGCCTTTTTTTTTGTATGTTGTGGCGAAATAAGGAGCCATAATGAAGAAGTTTTTATTCTTAGTTTCTTTTCTCGTTCAATCCCAGTCTTTCGCCATCAATGCTATCGTCGAATCAGATGATATGGTTGAAATCTACAAAAAGATTACGGAAAACCTAAAATCACACCCAAGAACGCTGGTTGTTTTTGATATCGATAATACAGTTCTTGCAATGAAGACAAACTTTGGCTCTGATCAGTGGTTCAATTGGAAGGCCGAAGAGGTAATGAAGAAAGACCCTGAACTCTTTGATGTGGTTTTGGCTTGGCAAGAAATTGCTTACCAACTGGGAGAAATGAGAACAACTGAAAAAGAAGTTCCTCTCGTTATTAAACGATTACAGGACAAAAGACTTCCGGTTTTCGCACTCACTTCGAGAAGTCCTTATTATAGAGGACCTACTGAAAGAGAACTGACTAAAAATAATATCGACTTTTCTAGAACCGCTATTGGGAAAAAAGGAATTCCATACAAATTCATTCCTCCAGGACAAAAAAGAGAAGTTGATTACATGAATGGGATTTTTATGACTCAAGGTCTTCATAAGGGTCAAATGCTTGAATACATCATTCGTCGTTACAAGCTAACAAAAGCATTTTCTCAGATCGTCTTTATTGATGACAGCAAGAAAAACGTTGATCGCGTTTTTGAATCATTTGATAAGAAGCCTATTGATATTCTCTCTATCCTTTATACAAAAGAAGACAAGCGCGTTAATGAGTTTCTACAAAGCCCTCGCCTCCAAGAAATTACTGACAAGAAGCTTGAACTCTTAAGAGAAACCCTTCTTAAAGTTTTTAAAAAGGCTCCTAAGGAAATTTAATGAGAATCCTTGTTCTCTTTCTCCTTTGTTCAAACCTTTTTGGCCAAAGAATAATTTCTGATTACGACGATACCTTTAGAGTCAGTTTTAGTTATACCTACGATAAATTAATTAAGACTTACCTGAAAAGAACTCGTTATCTAGAAGATTATAAAATTCTCTTCCAGGAAGTTTGGGACCAACCTAAATATCTGCTTAGTTCTTCGCCAACTCTACTTCTCAAACGAATCAAGAAAGACTTAGAAGAAAACGAAATTGACTACATTAAGTTTGTCGCCCGCTCACCTAAGAATTGGTTCAATAAAGATTACAAAGTTGAAGAGCTCTCAAGAATCATTGAGCAAACAGCAGCTCCTATTATCCTTATTGGAGACGATATTCACAAAGACGAATTGGCTTACCAAACGATTCTTGAACGTTACCCCGAAAAAGTTTCTACTTACTATATTCGCAATACTCGCTCTTTAATCCCAGGAGCTAATCGATATAATTACGCACTCGATATTGCCTTAAAAGAATGGGAAAACGAGCGTCTCTCAATGAGTCAGCTAAGTTTATTTGTTGACCGACTCCTTGAAACTCCGGTTGAGCTTGTTAACATTAAAGGTTACCACTGCCCTATCTTGAACTTAAATAGAACTAGACTTGAGCAAGTTTATAAACTTCCTGGCTCAATGAGCAAGAGAGTCCTAGAAATCTATGGAAAGTATAGTAAAGACTGTTTCGAGAAAAAGAGCTTTCGTTTCTAGAGTGCCTGAAGAACGTTAAAACCTTTTACCGTTTCACTTTCAATATAGCCTCTAAAATACTCAACAAAAGACTGCTCTCTCACACTTCCCTTTGTTGAAGCATGCCGAAAAAATAATTGACCCTCTTTCCAAATAGCAAAACCTTGATGAGAAATATTGAGGTTCGTTCCAATCACATCCCTCAAATTCCAATTAGGTCTTACGATTGAAATAATGGCGCCATGAGGAATTCGATTGAGCATCTCTTGATTAACTTCTTCATTGATAAAAAATACAGAGAGAGGCACATAAGGGGTTGAAACCTGTTTTTCTTCAAAACGATCGCCTTCAGCACGAAATTCTGTAAGTCTTAAGTCCCTTTCATCTCGAGGAAGATTTCTTAATAGCCTTAAGTCTTTGTCTTTTTTTGACTGATACCATCCTCTTTTATTAATCACTGTTTCGGCTTGAGCTGTCTCTTCATAAGCAATATCAGAAGTAATATCTTTTAGAACTTGAGAATTATTTTCTATCCAATCGAGAGAGATAAAATGATTTCTTTCTGTGTATTGAGTGACACCGTATTTATAACGAATTTCGTTCATAAAGAAGTGGAAGTCTTCTCCGGTTCTCGACAATGAAAGTGAAAGGACTGTTTCAACATAAGTGGTGCAATCAAATTTATTAAAATCAAACAAAGGGTCTTGGTCATATTTCCCCTGAAGCCCTTCACCTAATGGCCCCCCATCATACTGTTTTCCCAAAAACTGAGAGGAGTAAAATTCAATTTTTTTACTGAAACTTTCTAAAGAACTTCCTACTTTTAGCTCCTGCTCTAAATTAAAAGCAAAAGCACTATTAATTAAAAAAGCGAAGAATAGGTAATATTTCATAGTTTTATGATGATATGGGCCTAATCAATTGTCACATGCTTTCTCTGACACACCCCGGTATCTTTTTCGTTACTGGCCAAGAGAGATTGATTCATTTAAATATTCCATTATGAATAATATTCTTATCGTCGAAGATGACTCCGCTCTCCTAGAATCTTTTAGTGAAATTTTTTTACTTAAAGGCCTTCAGTTTAAACCAGTCACTGAAATTGAAGCAGCATTAAAACTGATTAAGGAACATACTTTTAATACTCTCATCTCTGACTATCACTTCCGTGACACAACTTCTCAGCATCTTATTCGAACTTTCACAGAAGTTTTTCCTGAATCACTCGTCATACTTTTATCGGGCGATTCTATCGACGAAGACACTTATAAGAACTTCCACCATAATCCCGAACTGATTCACTTTATGCAGAAAC
>JAUHYH010000130.1 GCA_030426585.1 Bacteriovoracia bacterium | reverse complement strand
CCTCGTTGTTATTTGATTGATCAAGAGGAGCTCAATAAATTTTCCCGCAATCAAACTTCCCTTAATGGGTTGAAAGAATTGATAAGTACTCAGTTTGAAAAGAGTTCAATTGAAATTCTCTATCCCGAGAAAAACCTTCAAAGTGAATTCGAAACCAACCAATTCCTTTCAAGAAATCAATCCATCTCTCCTGCGGAACAAGTTGTTGTTAGTCGTCTAAAACCTCTTCATAGAAAAATTAAAAACCTGAATGAACAAGAACGATACCTGCTTCAAATTCTTCAATTCTTTCAAAATGATAAAAAAGCTCTCATCATCGATAGACTTTCTTTTATGCATAGTTCGAACTTAGAAGTGATAAAGGGTTTAATTCAAAATCATCTGACTTCACAAGGAAAGACGATTTTTATTATCGATAGAAAAGAAGAACTTTGGAAAAAGAATTTTCATTGCTTCGAAAACTATTCAGTTACAAGACGACAAGAAAATCGTTTAGCTTCTTAAAAATTTCACCGAACAATTCACTTTAAAACTTGGCACAGTGAACTTATTCATGGGTTTGATTCTTACTTGAAAGATTTTATTTGAAGAAAAGAAGTGAATAGAAGCATGGTCAGGTTCTTCTTCTCCTATCGCCCACATCTCATTAAGCATTGGGATTTCTAAGTGGTAATCAACATAATCATATGTTGTGGTACCTGAATGGAAACAGTGTATTTGAACCATGCTTTGATGACTCTTTCCAAGCAAAGGTTGTAATCTCTCATGGAAGTCTTCCCCTAATGAAAGTGTCTTAAGATGTTTATAAAAGAGCGCTGATATTTCTTTATATGAACGGTGAAGAACTTCCTTATCAGGAATTTCAAGCTGTCCAGGCAGATCAGGAAGACCTAAACTTTTCCACCTTTCAAAATCACCTTCATAATCGAGTTCATGATTTGAGTAAAGACCTCGGGCCATGGTTTCATAGATAACATCAATTTCTTTATTTACTGAGTCTTGTAGATTGGAGTCATCAAAATACTTCTTAAAAAAAGTTCGGACTCCTGCACTTTTAGTATTCACAAAACTTTGCGTCTTAACTAACTTTAAACTTAAAGGAATAACTTCCTCTTCCGTTTTAATTACGATATCAGCTTCTTCAAAATCAAAATTTTCTTCAAAGTTCTTATACTTTCCAACCAGTATCACCTCTTCAACACCTCTCAATTGGAACCGATGATCTTTGATTAAGTTTTCACAAAAAGATTTTGCAAGCTCAGAAAGTTGCGTTGGTAATTGAGGGTCTAGAACTCTTAGCTCTTTTTCATAATGACTCAAAAATCTATGGGCTTCAGAGGGAAGACCCTCAAGGTATTTTCTTTCTTTAGAATAAAGCCGAGCAAGTTCCTTCCCTACCAGGTATTCAAAAAGGTTACCTTTGAACTCATTGAGATAGGCTTGTTTTTGCCCTTCAATCATAATAATCTGACTCCGATGGATTCTCTATTTGAATTTTACCCTGCAAGTTTAGACCGCGACAAGGCACCCCGCGGACTCATCTCTATCCCGCATTCCGGCCTAAAAATCCCTTCCGAGTACCGGGATTATTTTATTAAGAATGATTTTGAACTCAATTGTGATGTTGATCTCGGGGTCCATGAATGCTTAGAACTTTCAAAGCTTCAGCTCGAAGGTATCCATGTTATTAAATACAATTTTCACAGAACCTTCATTGATTTAAATCGCTCAAGAGACACTTCCTTACAAAATTGGGAGAAAAATACTCGAGGCGTTGATCTTATTGTGAAAAGAATTGAAAACGATCAAGCTGTACTAGAAAAATATTGGGATCCTTACTTTTTTATTATTGAGCAATTCATTGAAAACAACTCAGAAAAATTTCCGATTATTGATCTTCACAGCATGCCTTCAAAAGCAACAGACTATCATCTTAAGAAAAATCCTAATCAGCCCGTTAATCGCCCTCCCTTTTGTCTAAGTGACTTTAAAGGGAAAACCGCACCTAAAGAATTTACAGATCTGGCTCATAAAACTTTTGTCAGTCTCTGGCCCGAGAGTCTTGTTAATGATCCGTATTTTGGCGGCTATATTACACAGCACTTTGAAAAGTTCCCTAACCCGAATATTCAGATTGAGATTAACCGCTCTCTTTACATGAATGAAATAAATCAAGAGCTCAATCCCCAAAAAATTGAAAAATTTCGTAATCAGTTAACTGATTCGCTTATCCAGTTTTTCAAAAGTTGGTCCGCCGCTAAAAACGAAAGTGTATAGCCATTTTTCCAAAAGCCGGTTGCAAAATAAATTCCCTTAGAGTTTTTACCCCAATGAGGAAGTCTTTTACTGGCTTTTGAACGAAAGCCTGAGTGGTAGTGGGCCTCCGAAATATCAGGAAGCTCAAAATCAAATTCAAAGTTTCTATACTTATTTGATAAATTTTCAAAATCATGATCGCCTATAGAGCCTTCAAATTGTGAGTTCCCAAAAATTAACTGCTTCCTTGGTTTTCGATAAATTAGATTCAAACCATCTATCGTATAGGAGAATGATCTCTCGAATTCAAAGTCAAAAGAAAGATAGCTTCCTCTCACCTCTTTTAAGTTCATAGGGTATTCGATGAATTTCTGCCATTTTGCGGAATAAGGTCCAAGCCCTAAAAAAATGAGAGGCGCCCGGTAAGAACCCGCTCTTCCAATGATTTCATTTTCGGATTGAGAAAAAATAAAGTCAGCCACTTTATCAATTTTGAATTGTTTAAGTTCTGCTCTCATTTCATTTAGAAAAGTCTCCGGATCAAAAAGATACGCTTCTTCTTCTACAAAACAAAAATCATCTTCCTCTTTGAAATCTGGGTATCTTGTTTTAAATGATTTGATTTTTTCTGTATTTTTTGAACATCGGGTTTGATGTATGCATTTTTCAATGCCTTTACCCTCATAGGTTTTATAAAACTCTAAGAAGCTTAAGTGAGCATCAAATAGTTTATCTCCTAATTCACTCAACCCTTTTTGAACATTCCTTTGGGCCACGACAGCAGTGCTTACCTCAGAGATAGCCGGGGCCAGTGGGCCAGCAGAAATTTGAAGGACAGACTTCTCTGGAAAATACTGAAAGTACTTTCGCAGCAGAAGATGGGCCATCAACCCATCCCCGACTACAATAAGGTCATATTCTTTTTTCACAATTTAGAGCCTCTAAATTTAGCTTCTCTTGCAACTGAGTTCGAAAGAATTTTGATCATCAATCTGATAAACCTTCTTTCCTAAGGCTTGATCAATACGGATTGAGATACGTTCGAGAGGGTACCTCTCTGGAACCTGAGAGAAGAGACTCGCTGGAAATTTGGAAACTGAAAACCTTTCAACTTCTCGATGGATAATGAAATCAACCTTCGAAACTTTCTTTTGTTTGTATTCGATATAACTTTTCACGCTATATTCAATACTTTGATGCTTCTTTTGATGATCTTTATAATACCGATTTGATAATGATTTAATGACCTGCCCGCTACCCGAAAACTCAGGCAGTACATACTTTTTTGTTTTTAAAATCTTGTCACCAGAATAAAAGCTCAATTCACAGGTTTGTGAAGCGTAAGCTCCGGTCGCAAAAAAGAGAAATATGGCTAATAATTTCATAAAGATATAATACCCTTTGTGTTGGAATATCTCCTCAAATTCGTAGTTTTTTCAAAAACTGTTTACTTCTTTGACGGCCTAATAATGCTTGAACCAAGAAAACCCAAGAGAAAGGATCTTGGCCAAGACATCCTCATACTTTTGACCGTCATATTTCGCGCTTAGGGCGAATTCATCATCATGAGCAATGTCGGGATTTGGATTCGCCTCAAGAACATAGATATCACCCGCCTCTGTAACCCTTAGATCAATTCTTGCATAACCACTGAGACTCAATGCCCGATAAGTTTTCTTGGCCACCTTTTGAATCTTCTTTTCAAGCTCTATATCGATTTTAGCCTTCTGAGTTTTGATTCCTTTTCGCTTTCTGTATTTCTCATTGAACTTGGCCTTACTGGAATAGATTTCTTTTTCAGGTTTATCCGCTCCCTCAAACCGTAGCTCCCAAACAGGTAAGGCCTCCAAGCGGTAATTCCCGAAAACCCCGACATACATTTCTCGTCCCTCTATAAACTCTTCAGCAATAGCATCTGTTTCTAATTTTTGATTGATGTATTTAACCCGCTCATAGAGCTGCTCATCATTATTCACAATTGAGGCTTGAGCGATCCCATAACTCGCCTCTTCAACCAAACATTTCACAATTAAGGGAAATTCAAGTTGTTTTGGTTTCTTCTTACTTTTATTCTTCGGAAAAACAGCAAATTTAGGCGTTTTAATTTTATGATAACTTAGAATTTTTTTCGCAAGCGCCTTATCCCGGGCCAGCATGAGACCCCGAGGGTTACATCCTGTATAAGGGAATTTCAAAAGTTCAAGATAACTCACAACGTTCTGATCAAAAATCGAAACGCCATCAAACTCTTCAAGCAGGTTATAAATAATATGAGGTTTAAACTCAAAGACTGTCGTTCGGATAACCCCTAGGTTCTCATCGACTCCAAGCGGGATAACATCATGACCCAACTTTCTGAGTGTTTTGATAACATCATACTCAGTCACCCAATCCGTTTTTTCTCGATCAATTTTTTGTTTATAAGATTCCTCGGGAGGGATCAAGCTACTATGAAGAAGCACAATAATACGAAATTTTCTTTTCACTTCTTTATTATAGAACAAAGCAGGGAATAATCTATGCTGGTACTGGAGTGGCCGAGTCGACTACATCGTGATTCGAGAATATTGCTTAAGGATGGAGTCTCTAAAGGCTGGTGTGCTTAGTGAAGGAAGATTTTGAAGGCCTGAAGCTCCAAACTCCAGCTCCTGATTCTTGCAAAAGGTTAGAAGATCGTTATAAAGAGGACCTGCAAAATCAATAGAGTCCGAAGTGTTCTGTTTTAAATAGCTTGTCACCGTTTGTTTGTTCTCTTTCAAAAACACCGTCGCAGGAATTCTGGTACCTGAAACAGCAAAAACTTTAGAAAGTCTTTGAAGAAGTTCATGCTTTTGACGAACTTTAAATCTTTTCATTTTTTTTCGGTAGTACTCTCCAAGAGTCATATTAATATTTTGAAGCGACCAATAAATCTTATCAGTCTGCTTAGGAGGTTTTCCTGCTAAGCTTTTCATCAATCTATCCATATATTCAAGTTTCTCTCTGGCCACTCCCGATCGGTACTTTCTCCCCCACTGGGAGTTTGGATCAAGCCAGGTCGCAAAAGTTTCGGCCCAATCTTCATCAGGATGAGAGCTTGCATAGCCATCACCCAAGTAATCAACATAAGAATCTGACTGCACGGGGCGTTTGTAGGAATTGGGGTAGCTTTTTGAGCTCAGCCCAAAGAGCTTTTGGCGGGATTTCAAACGGCGAAGACCATAGGCATTGTCCATGGCATGGCCAATTTCGTGTCGCAGCAACTTTTGGAACTCCCGCTTGGTCTCTCCTTCCACTGACCCCATCAACCTCCGCTCTAGGCGCTTCAATACCGGGTGGTAAAGATAAAAAGGAATAGCAATCCCAGCGATTCCATCGGGACAAAACCATTCATCCGAGCACCAAAAATGAGGACGGAAAGGAATATTTTTACTCTCTAATTCAGCAATCACCTGATTAAAGTGATTCTGAAGACGTTTAGGAGCAAATGACTGATCTAGACCTAAATCACGAAATTTAAGTTTTAAGAGCTCTTTTTCTGAGTAGTCAGACCAATAAAATTTCTTGAACACACGCAGACCCCCGTTGCGAGTTACAGAATTAAGATATGATCCCAATTCTCCAAAAAAAGTTCAACAAAAATAGCTGTTTATGATAAAAAATACAAACGGTTGTCAGTTAAATAATCACCTAAAAATATATTCAAAAAAAGGATAGAAAATGGAAAAAATTAAAGTTGCAAACCCTGTTGTGGAACTTGATGGCGATGAGATGACTCGAATCATTTGGAAGTTCATTAAGGATAAGCTGATTTTCCCTTATCTTGACCTAGACGTGAAATATTATGACCTGGGTATGGAAAGCCGAGATAAGACCAATGACCAGATTACAGTTGATGCGGCTAACGCTATCAAGGAATTTGGAGTTGGTATTAAATGCGCCACCATTACTCCTGACGAGCAACGAGTTGAGGAATTTAAACTCAAAGAAATGTGGAAGTCACCAAACGGAACGATTAGAAATATTCTCGGAGGGACCGTTTTCCGTGAGCCTATTATCTGTGAAAACGTTCCAAGGTTAGTTCCAAACTGGACCAAGCCCATCTGTATCGGTCGTCACGCCTTTGGTGATCAATACAAAGCCACTGACCTTGTGATCAAAGGGAAAGGAACCCTCACAATGACTTTTACTCCAGAAGGGGGAACACCGGAAACTCATGAGGTGTACAAATTTACTGGTGATGGTGTGGCCATGGGAATGTACAACACTGATGAATCGATTAAAGGATTTGCTCATTCTTGTTTCAAGCAGGCCCTGCAAAAGAAATGGCCCCTTTATCTCTCTACGAAAAATACTATTCTCAAAAAATATGATGGTCGCTTCAAAGATATCTTCCAAGAAATCTACGACACTGAATACAAGGGACAATTCGAAGAAGCAGGAATTTCTTACGAGCACAGACTGATTGATGATATGGTTGCTGCTGCTCTTAAATGGAATGGAGCCTTTGTTTGGGCCTGTAAAAACTATGATGGTGATGTTCAATCAGATACTGTTGCTCAAGGATTTGGGTCTCTTGGTCTTATGACTTCTACTCTTCTGACTCCAGATGGAAAAACGATGGAGGCTGAGGCCGCCCACGGAACTGTTACAAGACATTATCGGCAGCACCAAGCAGGGAAGAAGACTTCAACGAATCCAATCGCTTCAATCTTTGCTTGGACCAGAGGCCTTGCTTTCAGAGGAAAGCTTGATGATAACCAAAAGCTTATTAACTTCTGTGAAACTTTAGAGGATGTTTGCGTAAAAACAGTTGAGTCTGGAAAAATGACGAAAGACCTTGCTCTTTGTATTCATGGAAAAGATCTTAACGAGTCTCATTACCTTACGACTGAAGAATTTCTTGAAGCCTTAGATACAAACTTAAAAGCACGGCTCTCGTAGGGAGAAAGAAGGAAAGAGATTATGGAAAAACTCTCAATCATGGTTATACCGGGAAATAATAAAAAAACCCGAACTTTCCACTTATCGCTTTCCTTTGCCAAATCTTTAACTCTCCTTGCGGCCCTTCTTGTTGTTGTTATCCTTGTTCTTGGCTTTGATTATTTCAAACTCTTAAACAATGCCTATCAGAGCAAGCGACTGCGAGTAGAAAACCGTCAACTCAAAGAACAGGTTCAAATCTTTCAAATGAAGATGAATACACTCACTCAAG
>JAUHYH010000129.1 GCA_030426585.1 Bacteriovoracia bacterium | reverse complement strand
CCCCCCCTGAGTTCCAAGGAACAAGAACAGAAGTCACGGTTCCCCCATCTTCAAGGGTTCTTGAAAGGTTCACGGGATGAAGACCATAATCTTCATAAGCCGTTCGGAACATTCTCCCGGCCACAACAATCGAAAGGTATTGGTCTGAAGCGGTTAGATTTAAAAAGATACAACTAGAAAGGGTGGAAGCCACAAGACTCCCCGTTCCTCTCACGAGTGAAAGCAAAGCCGCTGCAAGTGATTGTAGATAACCACAAGCCTCCATCATTCCACCGAAGAACATGGCCATGATGATAAGCCATACCGTTGAAAGCATACTCGACATTCCCCCACGAGAAAAAAGCGAGTCAACAAACTCATTCCCACTTTTACTTTGAAACCCATCAGCAGCAACCTTGATAATCGTTTCGTAAGAACTTGAAGTCGTGATCAAGTCTCCTTGAAAAATAACAGCTAGAATTCCCCCAACAAGAGTCCCTACGACCATTGAAGGAAGTGCTGGGAACTTTTTATAAACCATAAAAAGAACCAGAGCGGGAGCGATGAATAGCACCGGAGTGATATTAAATTGATTTTCAATTGTTGTAAGTACAGCTGAAACTTGAGTCGAATCAATACTATCAGCAGAGAATTGGGTACCAATTATAGTAAAGAGAATAATGGCAATCGTAATCGAAGGGACCGTCGTAATTAATAAGTATCGAATATGATCGAAGAGATTTGACCCGGCCATAGCAGGTGCGAGATTAGTTGTATCTGAAAGTGGAGATAACTTATCTCCAAAATAACTTCCACTGATAATCGCTCCCGCAACCATCGGTAAAGGAATCCCAAGCGTATCACCGATTCCAATAAAGGCGATCCCTACCGTTCCCCCTGTTGACCAACTACTTCCGGTTGAAAGAGAAACTAAACAACAGATGATACAGGCCGTGGGTAAGAAAAACTGCGGGTTCATTAGGTTGATTCCATAATAAATCATCGTTGGAACAACCCCTGAAAGGATCCAAAGCCCGATCAAACTTCCCACACACAAAAGAATCAAGTTCGCTTGCATTGAATGTCGGATCGAATTTATTGCAGACTTTTCTAAATCATCATAAGAAAGGCGCCTCTTCATGACTCCCATAAGCGCAACAAAGAACCCTGACATCGCTAAGGCCAGTTGATTGGGTCCGCCCGTCGCATTGTCCCCATAGATTCGGACGTTGAGAATTAAAAGACCGACTAAGAAAATAACGGGGAGAAGGGCTTCAAAAAGACCAACATGGGATTCATTTTTTTCAGACATAGGGCACCTTTATAGAGTTTAATCTCAATAAAAGAAATTTTGACAAATTAAAGCATTTTTGACACTATGCCTTTACATGCAAAAATTATTGGTCTTCATAACTTTTATCAGTGTCACTGCCTTTAGTAATCCACACGATTCTAAGGAAGGACTCAAGAGTAATTTATCAGCTTCAGCCGACTCCGTCGAAGAATCTTTGAGGTCTGGTGAGTCTGATGAGCGCAAGCTTGAAGAGCTTCAAATTGCAGAAATTAAGTTCACACTTAAAGAAATCAATGAAATCTAACAACCTCGCCCTCGGAGTCTTCTGCTCGGCAAGTAAACATGTCCCTGAAATTTATTTCGAAAGAACTCGCAAGTTCGGTGAGGCGCTCGGCAAGCGTAATATCAGCCTTGTCTACGGCGGAGCTCAAATTGGGCTTATGGGCGAACTTGCTAATGCGGCCTTGACCTCCGGCTCTTATGTTTGTGGGGTTATTCCAAAGTTTATTAAAGACCGAGAACTAGGCCATGGAGGGATTCAAGAACTCATCGAAACCGACACGATGCACCAAAGAAAAGAAGTTATTTACGAACGTTCTAGTGCCATCGCTGTTCTTCCTGGTGGGCTTGGAACTCTCGATGAAGCTTTTGAGTTTATGACATGGAATCAATTAGGTCTTCATCAGAAAAAAGTCGGGTTTCTTAACTGGGAAGGCTTCTTTGACCCAATTAGAGACTTCTGTGAACGGGCCACAAAAGAAAAATTTTTAAGAGTGTATGATGATTTCGAGCCTAGGTTCTTTAAGGATGACGATAGCTTCTTCAGCTGGTTAAATTAATACATGCAGATGAGAGAGCCTAGTAAGTGGGCCCAAAATACTTTTTTTCTTATCGTTTTTATTTTCGTCCTGTACCTCGTTTATCTCTTGGCGACCCCACTCCTTAACCCTCTTCTCTTTGGTGCGATTCTCGCTGGGACTGTTAACCCACTTAATCAATATTTAAAAAGAAAGCTAAAATACTCAGATGAAACCATCGCTATCATCACAAGCCTCATCACTACAGTGGTGATCATTATCCCTTGTGTCTATATTGCGATTCGAATTTCTCAAGAGGCCTTTGGTCTTTATGATCGAATTAAAGATTTTGTTGAGAGCGATAGACTTATTAACCTTTATCAATCTGAAAACTTCATCGTGGTGTGGATTAAAAAGTTTTTTACAACTTTTAGCATTGACCCTGCCTGGGAATCGATAAAAGAAAAAGTTCTTGAATACGGTCAGAGTTTTACGGGGAGTATTCTGAAAATTTTTAATAAAGTCCTCGGAAATGTCCTTCACTTCCTTTTCGACTTTATTATTATGTCACTTACTCTCTATGCTTTTATGGCCTATGGGAAACAACTTAAAAATTTCATGTTCAACCTTTCACCTCTTTCTGACTCAGATGAGGAGTTATTGTTAGAACGCTTTAATACTATGAACTATGTTTCATTAGTTTGTAATGGAGTTGGTGGTGTTATCCAAGGTGGGTTGGCAGGGTTACTTTTCTTTGTGTTAGGACTTGACTCCCCTTTCCTTTGGACTGCTGTCATGGTCTTACTTGCCTTCATTCCTCTATTAGGAATATCTGTTGTTACTATTCCAGCATCGGCTTTTCTTATGCTCTCTGGACAAGTAGGAACCGGAATCTTTCTCTTGGTTTCAACACTTGTGATTGCTTTCGTCGTTGAAAACTGGTTTAAGCCTAAGTTCATTGGAGATCGAATCAAGATCAATTCTCTATTTGTCCTCTTTACTATTATTGGGGGAATGAATGTTTTTGGGATTGCCGGAATTTTCTATGGCCCCTTAATTGGGATCTTGTTTCTGACGATGGTTTCAATCTATCACGAAAAATATACGATTCAGATTCAAAGCTAAAGAAAAAGTATTAAACTTAGCGCCATTGTGATCATCCCCGCAATTACGCCGTATACAGAAAGATGGTGCTCGCCATATTCTCGGGCCGCGGGCAGAAGTTGGTCAAGGCTGATGAAAACCATGATCCCTGCCACACCTGTAAAGATACAACCAATCAGGGTTTCACCAATAAACTGCCTAAGAAAGAAATAACCTATCAGGGCCCCCAGCGGCTCGGCCAAACCCGAAGCAAAAGAATAAAGGAAAGCCTTTTTCCTACTTCCGGTGGCGTAATACATGGGAATAGAAACCGCAATCCCTTCGGGAATATTATGGATAGCGATGGCAAAAGCAATCGCGACTCCCATCTTCGGGTCTTGAAGCGCCGTAAAAAAAGTCGCCAGTCCTTCAGGAAAGTTATGAATCCCAATCGCTAAAGCCGTCACCAGCCCTGTTTTATGAAGTGATTTAAATTTCTGTTGTTTGTCCTTATCTTTAAGGTCTTCAATCAACATATCTTCGTGAGGGTTCTCAAACCCGGTAATTAATTTATCGATGATCGCGATAAGAAACATACCTGCGAAAAAACTTACAACATTGATGGTAGTTCCAAGTTTCGCTCCATAATTAGCAATTAAAAGTGTCTGTCCTTTAAAAAAGATTTCAACAAAAGAGATATAAATCATCACCCCAGCCGAAAAACCCAAGGCCACGGAGAGAAATTTTGTATTGGTTCTGTTTGAGAGAAAGGCCATCGCACTTCCGATCCCTGTCGAAAGTCCTGCAAAAAGTGTAAGTCCAATGGCAAAGCCTACATCTGACATTAAATATTTAGCCTAAAGTTAATGGTTTCCCACTCATAACATTGAGGGCAACGCCAAAAAACTTCATCTGAACTAAAACCACAGTTTGAGCAATAATGCTTCGTCGAGGAACTTTGTAATCCCCTTAGAAGTGAATCTGTTTCTGTTATCGCCTCGTCGTTCTTATTAAGAGAAATAAGGAGTTTAATATACTCCATTTTTAAAACTTCACTTTGAGTCTTGTTTTCGTCAAGCCAGCCTTTATAAAACTGATAAGCTTCTTCGATATTTCCTCTATCTTTTAGGAGTTGAACACGAGACAGAACCATTGTCGGTCGACCTTCTTCCGAAGTCTTTTCGATCGTAAGAAAATAATCTTTAAGAATATCCAACCTTTCAAAGTATTCTGGCATCTCTCCTTTAAAATCTTGAAGTGAAGTGAACATAAAGCTGATAAAAAGTTCATGTTCATTAATCATCTCAACCATTAAGGCTTTAGCATCATCCATTTTTCCAAGTACAAGATAGTATTTTAGTTGAAGAATTTTAGCAGAAACTGATGGTGAATAACGAAAAGCATTCTCAAGTTTTTCCCAACAAATTGAGTAGTCCTCTTTATCAAAGGCCCGCTTAGCTTGCTCCACATAAATATGAGAAATGGTTTCAGACTGATTTTCACTTGAAAGTTTTGTAAGCATCAAACGAAAGTTAAGCGCTTCATCCCAATCTTCAAGATCTTCATAGATCCGACAAAGTGCTTTGATCACATCCACTTGTTCTTTATTAAGTCGAAGCACATCTTTATAAGTGCTGAGGGCCTTTTCAAGAAACCCTCCCTTATCAAAGTCTCTTGCAAGCTCTTTGAGGGCCTCAAGACGAACAGACTCCGAAATATTATCTCTAGCAATAATTGATCGGTGAATACTCACGGCCTTTTCAATTTCCCCATTGGATCGAAACAGACGACCTAGAGTCATGTAAGTATCGATGGTTTCCTTATTAAGCTCCACGGCATTGAGAAACTCTTTAATCGCTAAGTCTTTCTCACCAGCAATGAGATAATGAGTGGCATTAAGAAAGATTTTCGATTGAACTTCAAAGATAGAGTTTCGATACTTTTTTGAAAGATTAACGCCTTTATTACGATCAACAAAATAGTAATAAAGCAAAATAACCGTAATGACTCCGGCTGCAACGGACAAGCTATGATCTGAAAGCCACCGTACGGCGATTTCTACTGTCACTTACTCTCCTATTGATAAATAAACATTGGAACAATTTTATTGGTCGCAAGTTCAGTAAAAAAAGATCGCGCCTCCTCTTCCATATCTTCAAAGAGGGTTCTAACATTGAATTTCTTTTTTCCTTTTACGAAAATAAAATCTTCAAACTCACCTTCCAGACCAAGCTCTTCATGAATTTTTCTTCCCGCTGAATAAAGCCCACCGATCTCATCCACGAGTCCACGCTTTAGAGCATCTTCTCCAGAAAAGATTTGTCCTTGAGCATGCTCAAGAATATCACCGACGATTTTATCTTTTCTTGTAAGTGAAATGTCATTAATAAACTGGCGGTGAACAACAGAGATCATATCATCCATTAACCGTCTTTCTTCAGCGGTCATGGGACGATCAGGAGCTCCAATATCTTTATACTTTCCTGCTTTAATCGTTTCAGGATTAACCATCGCCCATTTATAAAGTTTCGACATATCCATAAACTGCATGATGACGCCGATAGAACCTGTTAGCGTTCCCGGGTTAGTAAAAATCTTCCGGCAAGCAGCTCCAATATAATACCCCCCACTGGCAGCAATACTTGCAAAACTAGCATAGACCGGGATCTTCTGATCAATTCTTAAGATTTCTTCATAAATTTCTTGAGTCGGTCCAACGGCCCCGCCCGGACTATCAACTCGCATGATGATGGCCTCGACACTTTCATCACGTTCAGCCTTATGAAGAAGCTCTAGAGTTTTTTTAGACTCCATGATCACACCCTTCACTTCAATCACTGCGATCGATGCTTTTCCGTGAGAGCGATCACTATCAAAGGCGACGTCTCCGATTTTCAAATTCTTCATCATGAAGATTGAAAAAACTAAAAAGATAAAAAACAGTAGAAAAATGATAAAAAAGATTCCGATAACACTTCGTGATCGATTATCTTGACTCATCGCAAACTCCTCATAAATTCATCAATAAATAGAGTAATTTAATGAAGAGTTATTGTCCAAGTGATAGAAAAGATTATGGCGATTGAACTGGAGCTTCCGGGAGACAAATCCCTCGCTCACCGTTACCTCATTTTTGATTACCTATCAGGTTCTAGGAGTACTCTAAGCAACTTGCCCAAGGGCAAAGACGTTGTTAACACCAAATCTTGTTTAGAGAGCATCAGAAAGCAAGAACCGATTTTAGATTGTGGGAATTCAGGAACAACCGCCCGGCATCTTTGTGGAATCTTAACCGGCATTAAGGGTAACTGGACTCTCACGGGTGACCAATCTCTGCAATCTCGTCCCATGGATCGAATTATTGACCCGCTTATTGGGGCAGGCGCTCAAATTGATACGGTCACAAAGAAACTTCCCTTAAAGATTTCAGGAACTCCGTTAAACCCTTTTAACTACGAACTTCCTGTGGCAAGTGCCCAAGTCAAAAGCACTTTGTTGATGGCCGGGTTGATTCACAAAATCCCCGTGAAGTTAACGGGTAAAATTCAATCACGTGATCACACCGAAATTTTTATAAAAGACCAAGGTTTGAATATTGAAATCTCTAACAAGGAAATTCTGCTTGATGATACTTTGAAAAATTTAAAACCTTTTGAAGTAACGATTCCGGGAGACCCTTCGTCGGCTGCTTTCTTAATTATAAAAAGAATTCTCACACCTGGTGATGATCTCGTTCTAAAAAACCTGCTTCTCAATCCCACACGAACTTATTACTTAAAAATTTTAAAAGAGATGGGGTGTTCGATTCGTTTTGAAAATCAAAGAAATCAACTTGGTGAAAAAGTTGGAGATGTTCTCATTCAATACCGAGACCTTTCCGAGTTAAAAAACCTTTCCGAGATTTCAATGGCTTCACTTTTTATCGATGAAATACCTGCTTTGAGTTTGTTAATAACTCAGCTTTCAGGAGACTGTGTCATCAAACAAGTTCAAGAATTGGAAGTAAAAGAATCGAACCGAATTACCGAGCTCCATAGAATGTATAAAGATTTCGGAATTCAAAAAAATCTAGAATATCAAAATGGAGATATGAAAATTTTTGGAGATCAATCACTACAGCCAAAGGGCTTTGAATCGGTTGATCACAGGCTTCAAATGACGGCTGCATTGTTAGATCCAGAGAACATTAAAGACTCGATTAAGGTTAGCTATCCAGAATTTGAAGATCACATCGCGTTACTAAATTCTTAGTTGTCGTTGAATTTTTCCTTTGCTTTAATACCTCAAAATTTAATGGAGGTCCTATGACAAAACTATTCGTTTTGGTTTCTTTAGTCTTATCGG
>JAUHYH010000128.1 GCA_030426585.1 Bacteriovoracia bacterium | reverse complement strand
TAAACTTGTTATGCCCCAAGGGGGGACAAGGACGTTTTTCCAGTGTTGGTGAAGGGTAGAGGGCCGAGTACATCAGAAAAAATCCCGATTTTTTCGCCTGATGATTTATTTCACCTCTTTTAAAAATAAACGGCGTGTAGAAAGCGTGAATTTTCTGCAATCGTCCATTAGCCTTTTTTACAACTTCATAAATCCAGGAATCAAAGTGATATTTCTTTTGCAGCTCTCTCAAAGTATCAATTTCAATTAGTGGCAAGCGAAAAATTACTTGAAGACCCTTTGAGAGAACAACAAGGTTTTCTTTTCCAACATTGTAAGTATGGTTTTCGGTACTTTCTACATCAAGAGGTAATGGATCTATAATATGCGACCCCGAAATACTTTCTTTAACTTCACTGTACTCAGTACATGATAGAATAATGATAAATACCAGAATCCACTTCATAACTTTATGTTAGGTGAATTTTAAGAAAAATAAAACTGAAGATGCTCAGGAATCGCCGACTGAAGTAGACTGCCATACTCCACATTGGGGTATATCTGATCATATCTCTTCACAATGCTATGATTTTGTCTCCTGTATAAAAGAGACCTTTCCAGGTTCGAAACATCTTTAATTCCCGAAGCTCCCAAAAGTTCAGCGAAGGCATCAAGGGTTCCATCGTGATAAGCGTGAATTCTCTTTGACTTGTCTTCAATATCCAAACCACCAACTAGTTCTCTATCGTGTGTCGTAATTCCGGTTGGACAGGTGTTTGAGTTGCACTCTAAAGCTTGAATACACCCCAATGCCAACATCATTGCTCTAGCTGAATAAACAATATCAGCACCCAGACAAGATAACTTCACAAGATCAAAGGCCGTCATCACTTTTCCACTGGCAATGATCTTTATGTGTTTTTTTATGTCATATCCATCCAAAATATCTTTAACAAAAACGAGGGCATCCATTAAGGGAGAGCCTAAACGATTTGTGAACTCTAGTGGGGCAGCACCGGTTCCACCTTCTCCACCATCAACCGCGATATAATCTGGATAAACATTTTTTTCAATCATTGTTTTACAAAGTTCAATAAACTCGATTCGTTTTCCAATGCAAAGTTTAATCCCAACGGGCTTACCTCCGCTCAAACTTCTTAAGCGAGTAATAAAAAAACATAGTTCTGCAGGACTTTTAAAGGCTGAATGACTTGGAGGAGAAAGAACAGTTGTCCAAGGTTTTACTCCCCTAATCTTTGCAATTTCTTCGTTGTTTTTGACCGCGGGAAGAATTCCTCCATGTCCAGGCTTAGCACCTTGAGAAATTTTGATTTCGATCATTTTAATATTGGGATGAGACGCTGTTTCCTTAAAACGCTCTTCGCTAAACTTACCCTCATCATCTCTACAGCCAAAATAACCTGTTCCAATTTGCCAAATAAGATCTCCGCCATACTTTAAGTGGTAAGGAGAAACCCCTCCTTCACCTGTATTATGAGCAAATCCTCCAAGAGCCGCACCTTTGTTAAGCGCCATGACTGCGTTCTTGCTTAATGATCCATAACTCATTGCCGAGATATTAAATATGCTACAACTATAAGGTTGTTCGCACTGTTGGTTACCGACAAGAACCTTGGGATCTTTATTGATTTCGTGATAATCAAGAGGATTCATTGAGTGGTTAATCCACTCATATCCTGTTTCATAAACATCTAATTGAGTTCCAAAAGGAATTGTATCCCTAGTCCTCTTTGCCCTTTGATAAACAACCGATCTTGAAATTCTATTTATTGGACGTCCATCCAAATCTGACTCAACAAAGTATTGATAAATCTTGGGTCTTAAAGCTTCAAAGACATAACGAATTCTTCCCAAGAGAGGAAAGTTCTTACGAATGGTTTGTTTAACTTGAATAATATCAGCAACGCCAAAACCAAAAGAGACTAAAACAAGTGCCGCAAATAGATATCCCCAAAATCCAAATTTGGTTGTCCAAATTGAAAGTGGTATAAGTACAAGTGATAAAAGCCAAAACTTTAAACGCATACAGATATGCTATGAGGAAAAAGACTTGAATACAATAATTACTAAGTACGACTCACCAATTGGAACCCTATACATTTCCGTAACCGATAAGATTGATGCAGTATCAACGACCAAACCTAAGGGTGAGTTTTCTTTTGGAACAAGCTCCCTTGCAAGCAAGGTTATAAAATTCTTAGATGATTACTTTAAAGGGTTCAACCCTGAATCCAAAGATTTGTTTAAGTTATTAAATATTGATCAAGGCACCCCTTTTCAAAAAAAGGTATGGAAAAAGTTAATGGGTATTAACTTTGGAAAGACGACTTCCTATGGAAATATTGCCCAAAAATTAGGTAACCCCAATTCATCACGTGCCGTTGGGGCTGCAGTTGGAAAGAATCCTTTTCTGGTTATTGTCCCTTGCCACCGAGTCGTTGGATCTAACAACCAACTCACTGGTTTTAGTGCAGGACTGCCTAAAAAAGTTAAGCTGCTAAAGCACGAGGGCTTAGAACTGAATTGACGTTAAAAAAGTCAGAGAAATATTACTCTGACTAAGTCCTGGATCACCTTCCGTAGTTTCTAAAGGTTTCACTAAGGTTGCACTAGAAAAACTATTATACTTGTAACCTAGGTCAATTTTGAAATTTAAGTTTTTAGAAAAAAGGATTTGCATCCCTCCACCGAGGCCAAGGTTTAAACCCGAAAAATCATAATCAAAGTTTCCATTCTCTGCAGGGTTTCCACTAGTGTTACTTCCTGAAAAATTCATCATAGTCCAGCCGAGACTTCCTCTTCCATAAAACTTTCGACTAAAATAATAGGTAAGACCCCCATTTATTTCCATATAGGAGGTATCCCATTCCTCTGCTCCAGCAAGGTTTGTTGGGTTACCGCCACCAGAGAAGGCATAGATAAGTTCAAGTGTTCCGCTTAATTGACTGGTAAAGAAAACCTCAAAACCTACAGGGATAACCATGTGATTATTGAAATCAAATTTTGACCCGTCACTTAACTCAAGATCGCCCAGTAGAAAAAAACCTAAACCAGAGTAACCATACATCTTAGCCTTGCTACTTTTTTCTCTACTCGCTCTTCTCCCTTTTCTTGACCTTCGACTTTCTTTTCTTTTTAACTGAACTTGGTATCCAGGTTTAACTGTTCCGTTAACAATCCTACCTAAACCGATATTTCGTCTTACTTTTAAAACTTCAATGGAAGCAGCATCTGTTCCGTTAGAAAGAACAACCAGCTCCTCACCAACCTTTACAGCGTAACCTGCTTTTTTAAAGTAAACTTTATTCCCTTTTACTTTGACGACTTTTTGAGCAAAGGAAACAGACGCGAACCCCATTAGGGTAAAAATTAAGATCAATGATTTCATAGTTTTAAGTATATCAATTAAGCAAGAAATAACCATTTTGGAAAAAAAGTTCTTATTCAACCAAGTCAGGTAATTCCCATTTAATTGGATCAATTCCCTTCGACTCAAGATACTTATTGGCTTGTGAAAAATGCCTACAACCCAAAAACCCTCTATGGGCAGAAAGTGGTGAAGGGTGAACTGACTTCAAAATCTTGTGTTTTTGAGCGTCAATAATGACGCCCTTTTTTTGAGCGGGGTTACCCCAAAGAAAGAAAACCAGATTCTCTTTTGACTCATTTAAGACCTCAATCACTCTATTTGTAAACTGTTCCCATCCTTTCCCTCGGTGAGAGCCCGCTTTCGATTGCTCAACCGTTAAAACACTGTTCAAGAGAAGGACTCCTTGATTAGCCCAACTAACGAGATAACCATGAGAAGGAATCTTAAACCCAACATCTGCTTTCAACTCTTTATATATATTGACCAAGGAAGGAGGTGGTTTAACACCGGGTTTTACTGAAAAACACATTCCATGAGCTTGACCCGGACCATGATAGGGATCTTGACCAATAATGACCGCTTTTACCTCATCGAATTTTGTCTGATCAAAAGCAGAAAAAATATTTTTTCCCGAAGGGTAAATAACTTTGCCTTTATCAGCTTCATTCTTTAGAAATTCTTTTAACTTGAGCATATAACTCTTATTAAATTCATCTCCAATATGCTTTTTCCAGGATTTTTCTATTTTTACAGACATTATCTCGTTGCTCGGTAGTTAGAAATTTAAAATGATATTAAAATAGTACTGTGAGAGATTTAAGTAAAAATTTTAATTATCGTCAAGATTACTACTACGCACTCTACCTTCTCTTCTTGTTGATGGGGCTTTTTAACCTTAATTTGTTTTTAGAGTTTTTTAATGGATCCATGTCTATTTATAAACTTTGTGGATTTTTATTAGGTAATCTTCTTTTCTTTAAGTTTTATTACGAAGCTTTATCAAATTTACTTTATACCTTTTGGGGATTAACACTTTTTTTAATCGCAAATCTTGTTATCTTTTTCTTTGATTCACTGTCGACTCATATGTATGCCTTTCATGGATCTCTTACTTTTTTAATGCTTGTTGTACATGGAATCATCATTTATTTAGCATCATCACCTGTTTATTACCCAAGAGTTTCTTGGTGGGAATTTGATTATCGATATCGTTCAGAAATAAAAATAAACACTATTTTTGATAATCACAATAATGAAGCTCGGTTGAATGATTTAAGAAGAGGTGGTGGTAGCATATCATCCTTTGAAGGTTTTCCTCTTGGATCAATTGTAGAACTAGATTTTGATTTTCGATTTGAACACTACCATTTTCAGGTCATCGTTGGGTCTTGCTCTCGCTCAATACCGGGTCGTCCTTATTCTTATGGCGTAAAGTTCATCCTTGAAACCGAAGAGGATCATCAGGCCTATAAACTTCTCTTGCTGAATTGGAGAACTCGTTCTAAGGTCAAGCTCGACGAAAAATTTCAAAAGGATCACTCGGCTTGAACTTTCAAGATATAAATTGGCTTATGGGAACAGCATTACTAGAGGCAGAGAAAGCCTATAATGCCGGCGAAGTCCCGGTCGGCGCCGTTGTTGTTGATTCAATTGGCTCCGTTCTTGCAGCAACTCACAATCTTAAAGAAAGAAACAAAGATGCTTCGGCCCATGCTGAAATTTTAGCGCTTCAAACGGCAGCAAAAAAAACTAAGGACTGGAGACTTAATGAATGTACTCTCATCGTTACTCTTGAGCCTTGTCCAATGTGCATGGCGGCCCTTAATAGTTTTCGAATTAAAAAATTAATTTTTGGTGCTTATGATCCCAAGGGCGGAGCACTTTCTCTCGGATATCACACCCACAAAGACTCGCGCTTAAACCATCGATTTGAAGTCGTTGGCGGTGTCATGCATTATGAATGCTCAAGCCTTATCTCTAAGTTTTTCAAAGAAAGACGCGAACAGTACCAAAACATCAACTAGACTAAGCCCGTCATTTCCGTTAAAAATACACTTCCACAATCTGAGTTTTCTGAAAATTGTTTTGGAAAAAATGTTTCAAAATTTGATTTTCAGCAGGAGAACTAGAGTGAAAAGATGAAGCGTGGTTCCCCCACGTTGCAATCTTTGAACTCGACGTTCGACGAACTGAAAACTCACATTTTGGAATATTATAAGGAGAACTGACCGAGTGGCTGAAGGTGCACGCTTGGAAAGCGTGTGTGCGGCAACGTACCGGGGGTTCGAATCCCCCGTTCTCCGCCACCCCTCTTAAAAACCAACTTATTCACTCACTTACTCAGGCCCTTTTCAAATCTTTCCGATCTGTCATTAATGAAAAATTTAATCGTTCTCATTTCATATTTTACAGCGTCCCTTACTGCTTACGGTGCTTCTAGCTGTGGAGAACTATTGGATTATCTAATGACAAAAGAAAAAGTGGGGGGAAGTTATTCAAACCCTGCAGCCAATGTCACAAAAATTAACCATAAAAAACCCTATTCTGTTTTTAATGCTGAAGTAGATAAAATTATTCACGAAAGAGAACAGGAACAAGAAACCATTGATAAAGAAAGAGAAAGAATTAATCGAATTCTTATTCCCTTAAAAAAACCAATTGAAAAATATACAGAAATCCAAAACGAACTTGATATTCATACAAAAAATATCGAACTTGATCACATCAAAAACGATCCCCAAAAAGTTCAAGAGATTACGACCAAGATTGAGTCTTTGAGACTTGGCAAAGAGGGACTAGAAAGTATTTATGGAAAAGACGTTCAAGAGGTAAGAAAAAGATACGGGGAAGCTTACGAAACCTTCTCCCCCAAACCTCTTAATCAAGATAAATACTCACAGAGAATTAAAAAACTCTCGGATAAATATGGCGTTGACGAAAATATTGGACACAATGTTTTTCATACTGGTTACGATAAAAATGCTTATCACCGATTTGAGTCTATATCTAATGGTAGATCAGAGAAAATTAGAGCTTATTACGACGAAAACAACAAACTTGTTGGCGCTTATTTAAAAACAAAAGAGGGTTATGAAGCTCTACAAGTGAAAGATCTTTCATCGGGTTGCTATGTATCTAGTATCAAGGGTTCTCCCGATAAAAATCGCCCCAATACAGTAACACCTGATTACTGTTTTTCTAGTCCAGGACTTGAAGAAATTGTAAAAAAACAAGATGCTGAATCAAAAGAAGCTTTCTATAAAGCTATCCGTACTGATTACCCAGGAACAAGTTTAAAAGAGCTTGGCTATTCAAACTATCAATACACCCAAGAGCTTTGTAATTCTTATTCAAAATATTTTAAGATTGAGTCAAAACCGATTACACCCATTGGAAATAATGAGCCAGGTACAATCGAGCAGTAGTTAATCTATGTAGATCGAATACTTTCCTACCCCGGCTCCGATAATATCTTCTTCCATAAACTGGCTAATATAATCTGCCTCAAGTTTTTTTGTTCGTGCAAACTTAGGGTTAGATGTAACAATGAAAAAATACGGCCTTTTCTTTTTAAATCGATAGTCCAGTTCAACAAAATAGCGCGGACCCGTAAAAAGACTTCCTTGCCTAATTCTTCCTTTTGTCTCCACTTTAACAACCTTGCCTGCTTTTCCATCTATCAAAACAACCTGAGGAATAAAGAGAACATTCCCACTAGATGTTTCCGAAAAAACTGTTAGGGTCTTTTTTGAAGTTACTCCCGGGAGAAAAGAATAGAGATGGACGTATTGCCCCTTAATCGTTTTTGATTTTCCAATTGTAAGCTTGTCCGTTAATTTTTCACTAATTTCTGCCACTTCAGAGTCTGAACCAGAAAAAATTTGGTACGCTTTTACACTTTTGAGAAAGCTCGCTAATGACTTATAGTGCTTACCACTTGAGTCGTGGTTAATCGTTGTAATTGCACAAGAGAGAAAAACAAACAAAGCTAATAATTTCATACTCTTATTCTAACGGGGATACTAATTTTTTTAAAGTTATAACTTTGTATAATAACGAATGACATCCCTCGTAACCTTATCATGTTAAAGTACGAATATACTCTTAAAGGAGTCTACTATGCTTAAATACCTT
>JAUHYH010000127.1 GCA_030426585.1 Bacteriovoracia bacterium | reverse complement strand
CATAGTTATCTACCGTTTTGATAAGCCCGAAATCCTTGTTGAAGACCACCCAAGTCTCAATGAGGAAAACCTCATGGCTGCTAAAGAACGAAGTCAAAGCGAATACATTTTTAAGTTACTCGATTTTTTTCCTGGTGGGGCTGATAATATTACAGAAAGACAAAAGAAAACTATCGAAGGTATTCTGAATAAAGACCTTGGTGGTTTTTCACAACTCGCTTGGGAAGCCTCTTTGTTTGCTTCTTATATCTCCAAAGCGGTACTTGATATAATACTGGGCAAAAATATTTCTGGCTTTAGGCTCTTTGACTTTGATCAAATGATAAGTGAAGAGATGACCTTAGAGTCTACAGTTTCAAAAAAAGTTATTTAAGATTTGAGAAAATCGTATTAAATGTTTCTTCTCTTGCATCGATATGCGGATAATGAGAAACGTTTTCGAGTTCGATGACTTCAAGATTTTCAAAATAGGGATCCAAAACCGGCACTTCTGTTTCCATTTTAAAAAGTGGATCATTCTTTCCAAAAAAAGAAAAAGCTTTAATTTTACTTTTTTTAATATTCTTTTTTAAAGGCGTTACACTCGGCTTAATCTTTAAATAATCATTCAATCGAAACTCAAAATCCCCTGAAAGATGAGAGAAATATTTTTCAAAGCTTTCAAGTGAACTGAAGTTTTGAGTAAAATAGCCCGATTGAAAAGCAAGTAATAAACAATCAAGTTTGTTCTGGTCACATTCATCATTTATTAATGGGATTAACTTATCCATTTGAGCAACTATCTCTGGATTTTTGTCTTTGTGAATAGAGTAACCTAAATCAATAATCCTTTTATCTGCATTAACTAGATCTACTGCAGGAGAAAGAAAAGTCATTGATTCAACCTTATCAGGAATCTCTTCAAGTAGATCCAAAATGATATAAGCCCCAAATGAATGCCCTAGAAGGTGAACTTTTACATCTTGCTTAAGAATTAAACTTAAAACAGACTCTTTGATTTCTTGGTAGTAATTATCAGAGCTGAAGTTTATTGGCTCATTCCAAAAAATGATCTCTTTTGATTTTTCTTTAAAGTAAGGGGCTAAAAGAACTTCTTCAGGTTTTGAGTTTAGTCCAGGGCCACCATGAATATAGATAAAACGTTCCGAGTTTTTCATCTGTGCTCCTTTGCTTTGACATACTAAGAGAGGCAACAGTTAATCAAAAGGCTGTACGCACTATGTGCAAGGAAGGATGAGCTGAAACGTTGTATGGTCTCTATCTTCAAGATAAAGAAGTTTTCCACGATGACGTTGTAAGATGGCCTGGCAAATCCCAAGCCCTAGCCCAGAACCCTCACCGACAGGCTTTGTGGTAAAGAAAGGCTGCATCATCTGCTCTTGCACAGACTTATCTATCCCTTTTCCACTATCAACAATTTCAATGGACATATTTCTCTCATCTTTTTTTACAGATATTTGAATCCACTTCTCATCAAGACCTTCAACAGCAAAAATAGAGTTAGAGATTAAGTTCATAACAACTTGAGAGATCTCAACTTGACTGCAATTTATTTTTGTATCCAAATTGTTTTCATCTAGATTAATTTCGATTCCTTTCTTCTTACTCATATGTTTACAAATATTAATGGCATCCTTAATCACTGATCCGATAATAACTTCTTCAAAATTAGGTTCAGCATTGTGAGAGATTTTCTTTAATGAGTTAACTGTTTCCCCAATTCTCTTAACAGTTCCTTTCGACTCTTCAAAAAGAATCCGCACTTTTGAATAGTCACTATGCTCTAATGCCATTAAACATCTTTCGATATTTAGATTTAAAACTGTTAAAGGATTATTAATTTCGTGAGCAATTTCTCCAGCCATCTGACCGACAGTCGCCATTTTTGAACTCATTTCAAGAGCTACCTGAAATTCTTTAAGCCGAGTGATGTCTGTATGACTTCCAATAATTCGAAGAGGCTCCCCTTTTTCTGACCACTCGACGACTTCACCTCTGCAGATTACCCAAACTGTTGAACCATCTGCGTGGTGATAACGAAGCTCTACTAAAAAGGGAATTTCACCTTTAGAGCTAATATGATTTTCAATTGAAGTTTTTGCAAGAGCAAGGTCTTCTTCAAAAATTATCTTTTGCCATTCCGAAGGGTGATGCTTTTTCGTTCTAAAGTCGTAGCCAAACATCTCCCAAAACCTTGGAGACATATATTCATAATCTTCTTGAACATACCAATCCCAATAGCCATCATTTGTACTTTGTATGACTAATTCGAGGTCCTTTTCCAGCTTATAAAGTCTTTCTGCTAACTCTGATTCCTCTGTAACATCTTTCAATGAAAGTAGAACAAAGTCCGATTCTTCTGTCTGAACTTTCGAGCCACAAATTGAAGTTATAATT
The DNA here is from genome assembly GCA_030426585.1 of Bacteriovoracia bacterium. Classification (GTDB taxonomy): domain Bacteria; phylum Bdellovibrionota; class Bacteriovoracia; order Bacteriovoracales; family Bacteriovoracaceae; genus JAUHYH01. The sequence goes on along the minus strand of JAUHYH010000127.1, from coordinate 5,186 downwards.
TTATTTCCCGCTAAAGGCTTGCAGTAAAAATTAAAGTCTTGATCTGACTTAATTCTTTCTTCTAAAAGTCCTGCAATATAGAATTCAAAATCAGCTTCCTCTTCTTTAACAAGATAATCTAAGAAATTTGATTTCAATTTATACCCAAAAAGATCTCTAAAAGCTTGATTTGAAAATTCGACATCTAATTTAGAGTTTAGAGCTATCAAAATTCGCGGTGAAACCTCGATCACACTTTTTAAGTCTTCTTGATTAATGAGTGGTGCAGTTGCAATTTTCAAGATCTATAGTCTATCAACTACTCAACAACTATTCCATTTGGAATACAAAATTCCCGTATCCGACAGACTTTATCGGGATTAAATTTTTTGAGCTTCACATTTTGGTGTTGAACGAAGCCTTTCAACCTCAATCCCTTCACAGACTTTCTTTGAGAGCTTATCAAGGCGAATCTGCCCAGCTCTTATCATCCTTACCATTTTAACAAATAGAGGAGTAAGGTCAGTACGAATTTCGTTCACAACATAAATTGGTTTGTTGGGGTTTCCACGAGCATAGCCTCTTTCACACATCTGCTCTTGAAAAGCTTCCTTAGGAGAGCGCTCTCTCGTGAGAATATCCCAGAGTCCAGCAAGAAAACCTGTACGGTCTTCTCCTACTGTACAATGAAAAAAGAGTCTCCGATCTGAGCTCCTAGATATTTCTCTCATCAGGGCCAAGGCTTGGATTGTTTGTTCGCAAGTTTCTTCATAGGAAGAATAGTCATGCCAAAGAAAAGGAATTTGATAGATTTTTTTGATTCCCAATTTTTTTAGAGCGACGATTTCTTTATCGACCTCATTTTTTGTTTGATTTTTGAAAATAAGAACGTCGGTAATTCCAAGCTTTAAAAGATCATCAAAATGTTTATTCGGTGCCATTCCTCTTACGAGCTTTTTCTCTTTTCCAACAAAGTGAGCATTGGGAAGTTCAATACCTCGAATTGAAGATTTAAAAGGAGATTCTAAGCTAAAAGCTTGAATTGAAAGAATTGTGCAAAGAATTAATAGTGTTTTCATGCCTTTCCCTACCAACTTCAATTTGGCTGAGCAAGTTTTTTTGCCAACAAAGCTGATTCTCGGTAAATATGGACCCAATTCAAATGAGGAGTTTCTATGAAATACTTAGTCGTAATAGCCTTTTTACTCTCAACTTCGCTCTACGCCTCTCCACCTTTTGCAAAGGGTCAAAGCGGTGAATTGAAGTGGGAAGTCCGGTTTAATCTCCCAGTCTGTGATCATGCCGGTCAGAAAAAAGATGCTTGGTGTACGGCCAGCGATAAAAGAGCTTCTGTTGAATTTTCAGGCGTTGAGGATCGCCTTCGATCATGGATTTTTAATGAAAAAGTAAAATCCGTTTATCTCGCTTATTTTTCTTTTTCTAATACAAGCGTCAGAAGATCACTTTGTACTGCTGCTGATAAAAGAGGCTTAAAAGTTACCGTCTTTATTGATGAAAGTAATTTTGAATCGCCCAATGTTGTAGAACTTCGAGAGTGTTCAAGAAATATTCGAGTGATCCCTAAAGGAAAAGGTCCTTTCGGATCAAGTGGTGCTCACTTGATGCACATGAAAATTTTCATGGCATCTTTTACAGAAACAATCAAGCCTTTCAGAGAATATAGTGATCAAGAGAAAAGTCTCCTTGAAGAAGCCCCTCTTTATTTCACAAGTTCTTCTGCGAACATGTCTTCTAATGGAACAGGACTTCACTTTGAAAACTGGTTATTTTTTAACTCTCCCCTTTCAAGTCATCTCGCTCAACAAAACATCTGTGTCTTCACATCGCTTATGGATAAGAATGACAGACGAACGTTTGCAGAAAATTTTAAATCTTGTGTGAAGAGAATTGAGTCAGCACCTCGTAATGACATCAAATTCTTTGCAGTCCCAAGTCTCAATATGGAAAAACCTTATAAGGCCATGCTTGATATGCTTAAATCTGCTCGCAAAGAAGTCCTTGTTGCGATTCATCGATTAACGACTAAAAATATCTACGCACCTTTAGCTGAAGCAGCTAAGAAGGCTGAGCTAAAAGTGATTTTTGATGATGATACGTTACGAGCTGGAGTCGTTGATGGTGGTTATTATAAAGGACCAGGTTACCATGATGTTCTTGCTTACAGAGCTCTTAGAAATAAAGGAGAGATTTCCTTTATTGAAACTCATGCTTCTGAAAACTTTACTCATATGTTTCACAATAAGTTTATCGTGACTGATAGAGAGTTTCTTTTTCAAGGAGCTGGTAACTTTACCGGGTCAGCTCTTAATATTCGTGGTGCAGGAAACTATGAACAATTCTACGTTATTCGTACTCCGGAAATCGTAGAGGCTTACGCTCGTGGTTGGTACGAAATTCGTAGCCGAGCGACTCTTAGAAAAGATCATCCCGTTGGAAACAATCCAGACAAATAGATAAAAAAAAGCCCGAGATTTCTCTCGGGCCTCATATCTAAATCATTTCGAAAAATTTTCTAGAAAGGAATGTCATCAGCGGCAAAGCTATCATCTGGCTTGATATCAAAGTTTTCAGTTGGTGCTTGGTTCATACCAGCATCAGATGAAGTACTTGTTGAAGCTGAATCACCTTTTGCTCCAATGAATTGAACCGTGTTTGCGATAATTTCAGTTGTGTATTTTTTTACACCGTCTTTATCTTCCCAAGATCTTGTTTGAAGTCTTCCTTCAATATAAGCTTGGCGTCCTTTTGATAGGTAGTTGTTGCAATGTTCAGCTTGCTTCCCCCAAACGACAACTCTATGCCATTCAGTTCTTTCGTTTTTCTGACCAGAGTTTTTGTCATTCCAAACTTCTGAAGTTGCTAGTGAAAAGTTACATACTGCGGCTCCTGATGGTGTGTACCTTAATTCTGGATCGTTACCTAAGCGACCGATCAGGATTACTTTATTAACACTCATTTGTTTCTCCTTAAAAAATGTTGAATGTTGAGCACATAATTTATTGAGCTAATGGCTAAAAGACAAGACACGAGCACAATCTAAAGGCCAACAAGGTCTCTACAGTGCAAGTCAGGAGAATAACAGGGGAATCTAAACTATTGAATTTCCTCATCGACTTCAGGTGTCGATTCAGGATTTAAATCTTCAGGAGTCCAAAATTTTTGAACTCGCTTCTTAGCTTCTCGAACATCTTTGCAATACCACACAGGGTCAAAACCGCAGTGAGGACAAGGAAGTTCTTTTCTAAAAAGCATCTTAATCGTGACTTCAAAACCAAGCCAGACGATAGGAAAAATAAAAAGTCCTTTGAGCTCAAACCAAGGATAAGCAAAAAGAGTCAGGAGTGAAGAGACGATTACCATCTGAAGGTAATTCTTCCAATCAAGCGTTCGCTTGAATTTAACCTCTCTCTCGTTGCCGCAAAGGGCACAAAGAAATTGCTTAGTGGCATTCTTGAGTTTGTAATTGGTCGCTCGGATCGCTTTCATATGACTATTTTACCCTGTTTTGGGGATTCCCCTCTAGGACGACAAATTTTCCGTATAAGAACTCCGGAATCCAGTTGCCTGTGTAGTTACGGGCCGGAAGGGCCTCTGCAGGCCCTACGGTTCTGATTTCTACGAATGTAAATGAGAAAATATTGGGAGAGGACTCCACCCTGCTGCGTACGTCCGACTTCCATGGACGGGTGATAACCCCACAGACTGCTTCTATAGGTGCAGAGACCATGCCATGCCGTCATATTTAAATTTCAATAGGTTAGAGAAGTTACAAGTGTCACATTGACGCCTTGCGCTGCTGGCGTATTGAAACCGTATAAGCTTTACAGGATTCCCCCATCCAAGTTAGTACTGAGGTAAAAAAAGGTGCCTATGAAGTTATTGTTCTGTTTATTAACGTTTTTAAGTTTTAATTCCTACGGAGCCCTGCCTACTGTTGATGAAATCTACGCAGAATTCGACTCCAATCAAAATTCTATTTTAGAAAAAAGAGAGCACCGAAAATTTTTTAGGGAGTATCGGAAACCTATTAGTGAATGTATTGGTCTTCCAGAAGAACTCGATAAACTCGAATTTGTTGCTTATTTAAATACCGTTCGTTGGGGAGAACTTCCCTATGTCGTCGATGGTCAAAGTCGTTTTGTTTTTTACGGAACTTACTTTATCCAATTCCGAACAACTGCAAATGAAATGCAAGTCTTTCTTGATTTGTGCGAATCTTATTAATTAAATTTAAAATTACCTGAACAGGTTAAGCAATGGATTGCTCCGCCACCTTGGATCGCACTCCCGTCAACTTCAATCACTTCAAAACCTAAAGACTCATAAACGGCTCGTGCTTTTTTTTCCAAGTTCGTTAGCCTTTGTATTTCAATCGCTTCTTTAAACATTATTGAATATCTAGGTAGGTAAACTTTATTATTAAAGATCAAGCTGTTCACAAAACCCGCAACGCCACTTCTTATATTTTTTTCGTATTCTTCTATTCGAAGGACTCTATAACCTAGTTTTTTGAAAATTTCCGCTGTTTGGTCGAGTGATGTTTTAACCTCAGGTCTTATAGAGTCAGAAACGAGAACTGTTTCTTGACCATCGATTTTTCCTACATATTTAGCAATAAGATCAATATGCCCGACACCTCCATCACGAGGGTGCACTGGAAGAATATGAACTTTTGATGCTTCAAAAGCACGTTTCAATTCATCTATTATTCTTTTCTTCCCAATCCCTTCTTCTTTATCAATATTATCTTTGAGAATTTTTTCGGTTACAAAAAGATTTCCTCTTCCATCCGACATAATATTCCCCATCTCTCCACTTAACCATGATTCATAATAAGGAAGTCCCATATTCTCTGAAAATTTTCGACCTCCAAGATAGTCATAGCCTCCTCCAAGATCGTAGCTCAGGTTTACCAACTCGCTTGATCCATCCTTTCTAATAACCTGTTGAGGTACCCAATCTCTAGTCCAAATACTTCCATAATGCTCTTGTTCGATAATTCTAACGTTTTTTTTCGCTTTAAATTTATTGAGTAGATCTTTTTCTCTGAAGTCAGAGATAACAATCAGAATAATGTTCGTTTCAGGATCGATTTTATTAACTAAATCCCAGGTACTCTCTTTATACATTCCATCTTCAAAACTTAGCATGATTGTATTGGAAGGCGCCGTTTCTGAAACAAGTCC
>JAUHYH010000126.1 GCA_030426585.1 Bacteriovoracia bacterium | reverse complement strand
GCTTGGAAAGAAGGACATCATTGAATTTGAGGTTTTCTCAAACTTATTTGAGTACACAATCTGATTCAGTCTAAAGGCCTTTAGAGTCACATAAACCCTTTTTCCTTTAGAACTCACATAGGTGTTTCCAGACTCTGTTGAAGCATTTAGCTTATCTTTAAATTCTTTAACCGAAAGAACGTAATCGGTTCCAGGGGCATAACCAAAAAATTGATAGCCCTTACTTTCTACAATCTCTTTAACAACGGCTTTTCGTCTTTTGTTAAGACTTCCTTCTAATGAAAGCGAACAGTCAGGATCATCAAAGGCTTGAAGTCCCAGGCTAAGTACTGAAAATATAAGAATGACTGCTAACTTCATAAAAATCTCCCAATAGATCAAATTATTTGGGAGAATCTAGCATATCTATGACCTAGATCAAGAAACTGGGGTAATTAATACAGGATTCCTACAAAAGCTGCTTCCAAGTCTCTTCTTTGAACCCTACCGTCCCTAAATCCTTCCCTAAAAGAAAAGGACGTTTTACCAGATTCCCATTCTTCGAAAGTAACTCTAGAGCTTTAGCTTCTGTTAGCTTTGGCAGTTTCTCTTTCATATTCATCGCACGGTAATCTTGTCCTGAAGTATTAAACAATTTTTTGATATCACCATCCATAAATTTCAACATCTTCTTTAGTTCCGTCTTTGTCGGAGGAGTTTCTCTAATAGGAATAGATTTGAAATCAACTCCTTTCTTCTCAAGCCATTTCTGAGCTTTGCGACAAGTACTACAGTTCTTGTATTCATAAAATTTGAGAGACATTCCTCACTCCTTTCGATAGTTTGGATATGAGGATAAAGCATGGATAACAAAGATTCAAAGTTAGTCTACTCAAGTGAGCAAGGAGATCTAAGAAAGTCTAAGTCGGTAAAGAGCGACGCTGAGGTCGACGAGTCATCTCTTGAACTTCAAATAAGAAGACTTACTAGCGGGAAAGGCAGAACAATTATTGAAATCACAGCACTCCCTGCAAATAAATCTTGGTGTAAGAAGCTTGCAAAAGATCTCAAAAAATCTCTCGGTGTCGGTGGGGCCTATAAAAACGACTTTATTGAAATCCATGGCGAGAAAGCCGTTCAGGTTTTAGAGCTTCTGGAGTCACGGGGAATTAAAGCAAAGAAGATTGGAGGATAAATGAAAATCTATGGATCAGAAGCCTCCCCCTTTGTGAGAAGATTAAGAGTTTTATTCTTTGATAATCACGAATTTATCCCTACAAGTGTTTTCGAATTAGAGGATCGGGAAGTTCTAAAAAAGAAAAACCCCTGTATGAAAATTCCTTTTATTGAAAGTGATGAAGGAGTCCTCTTTGATAGTTCATTAATTTGGAGACATTACAACAAAAAGAATCACTGGGCTGATCTTGATTTGAGCCAAGAAAAATACCAGCAAATTATTAACGAAACCAACGACTCTGGCGTCACCTTGTTTCTGAGAAAAAGAATGGGAGAAGACCCTGAACAAACCAGTCGTTTTACTATGCTTCAGAAAGAAAGAATTGAACTTTGTTTAAGCCACCTTGATAACAATATCCACCTCGCTGATAAGCTTTGGAATCCTCTTGGGCTCTGGCTTTATTGCTTGCTCGACTGGTTCGATTATCGTGAAATTTACCCCTTTCAGAAGTTCGAAAGCCTAAAGAAATTCTGGAAAGAAAATCAAGAAAGAGCTGAAATCAAAGCTACTGACCCTAGGGCTAATAGCTAGCCTTGCTCTCTCCTATATAATTTACAGTACATCTTCCAAATTCCCCCTAAATTGGTAAATAGAGCTTATGAAAAGAGAAACCACTTTGGGATTAATGTCACTGCTGACATTTCTTATGCTACTTTCCTGTAACGATCAAAAAAGAAGCTCTTTTTATAACTGGGAAAAAATCAATCAATCAAATCTAGAAACAGCTGAGTACTTTCTAAAAGATGTTAGTTCTTCTTTTAGTTTAGAAATGAATTGCCCTTCAGGTGATTGTCCCGAATATGTCGGTCTCATTATGGATATGACTGGAGAAGAAGGAGCTTATTTTTGTACGGGTTCTCTTTTTAATGAAGATCATATCCTTACCAATAGTCATTGCCTTAGAAGTTTCTTAAAGAGTTCTTCTTGTGAAGACCTTGGTATTTTCTTCAAAAATAAAAAAGGCGATGTCGAAGCTTATGTTTGTAGTGAAATTATTCATGTGAATGATACAGGGACCACAGGTAACCCATTGAAGATGGTTTATGAAAAAGACTATGGGGTTTTCAAAATTTCAGCGAAGCCTAAATTGGAGAACCTTAATATAAAGAATAAAAAAATTCTTTCTGATAGAGATGAAGTTGTTGCTTATGTGACAAGACCTGAAGACTTACAAGATGACCCTAATGTTTTAAAAATAGGGATTTCTAAACTTGAATGTCATTACCTTGAAACAACCTACTTTACTCCTGGAAATGAAGGGCATCTCTCCCCTTTCATGGCCCTCGATGGTTGTGAAGTTAAAGGAGGAAATAGTGGTAGCCCTCTCTTAACACCAGCAGGTGAATTTGTGGGTTTGATTCATGGAGGTTTTAATCATGAAATGCTCTCTAAATCGAGTCATGACAAATATATCAAAGAAAATGGAGAGCCTCTCAAACTTGGACTTTCTTTAAGCTCTCACTGTTTGGATATTCCTGAATTGCCTGATTTTTTTGATTCAAGTCGTTGTTCATCACCTAGCCAGGAGAAGAGGGATGATGAGTTTGTAAGAATGATGAGTGAAGCGACACAAACTTTAGTTGAACCAATTATTAAATCAGTAAAAGAACTATCAAATGAAGACAAGTATCTTCGCTGGGCCTTCGATGAAGAGAAAATGTGGGCAAAACCTGTTTGCTTAAAGAAAAAACCAAGCTTTGGAATGCTTAAGAGCTATAGTTATGGTCTTTCTTATTTTTTGGATAATTTTGAAGTCTATTATAATGATAACCTTTTACCTGTTTACCGTTTAACAGGTGAGATTAATGAAATTATGTTTTGGGTCATTATCAATGAAGATCAGGATGATAGCTTTCAAATCGAAACGAGAAGTTTTATCGGATCTGAAAGGTTTATCATCCCTAAGTGTTAATTCGCTTCTAAATAACTTAACCATTGACTGGCTTGCTTCTTGACCTTCTCATGAGTTAAGGCCTTTAAGAACATCGACTGGGCTTCTTCTTTTTTCTCAAGCTGTAAAAGCGCAATCCCCTGTCCCATGAGAAGATTCCCCTGGTCCTTTACCCCACCTTTTGAAATCGCTTTCTGAAAAGCACTTAGAGCTGGTTGCCATTTCTCTTGATCAAGTAAAAGACTGGCATAGTAAGCGAAAAGCTTTCCATCATCGGCCATTTCAGCAGCTCTTTTCAGAGGTCCCATCGCTTTTTCTGTTTCTCTCGCTGAAGCTAATGAAGTCGCTAGCATTTCAAGAGACTTCTTAGACTCTTTTACCTTCCCATCTTTCATTGCTCTCTCAAGAAGTTTAGAGGCTTCAAAAGGCATGTCAGTTGAAAGATAGAGAGAACTAATATTAAGGATTTCACTTTCTTGATCGAGAAGCTCCATATGATAAGCAAGGCTCATCACTGTTGTCGCTTCAGTTTCTTTATTTTGATTAATGAGAGTTCCTGCTAATTGTGACCAATACATCTTCTTTGTTGGGGCAATTCCCGCAAGAAGTCTCAAGTACTGCTCGGCTTTTTTGTAGTTCTGTTTTTCATAATGAAGTGAAACCGCAAAAGTGAGCCAATTTTCCTTTGGTTTTGGACTCGCTTGAATCGCTTTTTCAACAAAAGAAAGGGCCTTCTCTTTATTCCCCATTTCATGATAAAGAGTGGCTGCAAAAACAAAGGCTTCCGGTGAAAGTTTTTGAGTGAGTGCCATATACTCCGTCATTAACTTCAGCGCCGCCTTTTTCTCTTTATTAAGTGACTTCAACTGAGCCAAAGCAAACATACTCTGCAGTGTTGGGCCTAATGGAAGAGCGTCCAGTTCAAGAACACTTTCAAACGCTTTTCTCGCCAGATCATGCTTCTCGTTTTGAGCGTAAGCATAGGCCAATGTTTGAGTAACCTTCGCCTTAGCAAACTTATTTGAACCCGCACTTTCAATAGTCTTCTTTAAAAGTGAGATTGCATCTTTATAACCATTGTTGGCCATGTAGTGATACGCTCTCTCGAGTCTTTTATTGATACTTTGTGAAACGAGTCCTGCTTTTCTATTGGCAAGTTCCGCTTTTCTATCAGCAATGCTTGCAAAGCTTAAGTTTGAAATCAGTAGTAATATTGATAGCCTTTTCATTTTTACCTACTTTTGGATTTTAAAATCTAATTGAACCATAAGATTCTCTTGTTTCTCAGGTTTCCCATCCACCATTTTGGGACGGTACTTCCACTTATAGAGTGCCTTCTTTGCTGCTGAATCGAATAACCTCTTAGGGTTCGACTTGATAATATCAACATTGGTAACCGCTCCGGTTTCCGTGATATCAAACTTCAACTGAACCCAACCTTCAGCTCCTTGCATTGCCGCCTTTCTTGGATACTGAGGTTCAATCCGTACTAAAGGCATAACTCCACTATCGCTTGATCCTGCTCCAACGCCTCCACCAAGGTAAGGACCACTTCCAAACGCTAATGGGTTAGCAAGTGCCGGAGTGTTCATCGCCATCTTGGGGCTTGAAGGTTTCGAAGCTGACTTTACCGCCATTTTCGGCATCTTTGGTTGAACTTTCGGCTCAGGTGGTTTTTCTGGAAGAGAACGTTTCTTGGTTTCTGCCGTTCGAACATTTGTTGTTCTTAGAAAATCAATAAAGTTCTCAGAGTCAGAAGACTTTCCTAGATCAGCTCCGTTCTGAACCAGGTTTGCCATGATGGCAAATAAGAACAGAGTAATTGGTAAGCTCGCTGCTCCTGCAAGAATTGGTGATTTGGTTATGATAGCCTTGATATCCATCTCACTCTCCTATTGTTTTGCTGTTGCTGCCAAGGAAACATCAAGCACACCTGCAAGACGAACTTGATCCATCACTTGAACCACAACTCCTGTTTCAGATCCTTTATCCGCTTGGATGACAACCGCTCCCTCAGGACTTTCAGCATGAAGCCTTTCAACGTTTGCTCTTACCGAACGAATATCAATCTTTCTTTTATCAATCCAAACATCTCCCGCTTGATTAACAGCGATGAGAATAGAGGCACGCTCTTTCTTCTCTGCTGAAGCGGCACTTGGACGTTTCACGTGGATCCCTGATTCCTTCACAAAGGAAGTCGTCACGATAAAAAAGATCAACATGATAAAGACAACATCGAGCATGGGAGTTAAATCAACTCCGGTATCTTCTGACGCTGCTATTCTTTGCTTTCTCATATAAACTCCTAAAGCTCCAAGGGCATGCTGTTTTCAAGTTCCAGCTGCGCCATCTTCGCTTGGTTTTCAAAATAGTTGTTAAAAAATAATCCCGATAAGGCGATCACCATTCCCGCCATGGTAGGAATGGTGGCCATTGAAATTCCCGACGCCATGGAGCGTGCATCGCCTGTGCCGGTAGCTGCCATGACATCAAAAACCGCGATCATTCCCGTCACTGTTCCTAAAAGACCCAGCAACGGGCAAAGAGCAATGAGAACCTTAATGAACGAGATGTTCTTATTAAGAGCGATCGATGCTTTGGAGAGCTCGAAAACTCGAATTTGCTGAGCAAACCAAGTTTTCTTGTCCGATCTTTGTTCCCACTTCTCTTTAAGTTCGTTATTGATTTCGGGAAATTTTGCTTTAAAGAAGATGACCCGCTCAACAATGATCGCCCACAAGAAAAAACTTGTCGCAAAGATCACCTTGAGCACGTCCCCACCGGAATTTAAAAAATCAGATAATGTTTCAAAAAACTGACCGATCATTTTAAACTCCTATTTTTTCTCAGCCTTAAGGGCCAAAAAGCCCGCGCTTTGCTCTTCAAGAACTTGGATTAAGTTTTTCGACTTAGAAGCCACCAAGTTGTGAAGGAGAAGAAGAGGAATGGCACACACTAGTCCTAAAACAGTCGTAATGAGTGCCGTTGAAATTCCTCCCGCCATCAGCTTAGGATCCCCTGTACCAAACAATGTAATGGACTGAAAGGTGGCTATCATACCTGTAACAGTCCCCAGGAGACCCAAGAGTGGCGCAACCGCTGATAAAATTTTAATAATAGGAATACGCTTCTCAAAAGTTGGAAGAGTTTTAATGATAGTCTCATCCATCTTAATCTCAAGCGTTTCAACATCTTTATCTTTATTCTGCTCAAAGACCTTCATAAGTTTTCCAAGAGGGTTCCCCTCGATCACTTTGTCTGAACTTAGTTGAGCCTGAATTTTCTTATCTTCTTTATTAAGAGTGATCATTCTCTCAGCAACGATGATAAGACCAATGATAAGAAGAACGATAATCACGTAACCAACAAGCCCACCCTGCTCAAGTCTTTCTGTTAAGCTTGGAGCTTGAACAAGCATCGATAGAATCGCCCCTCGAGAAGGATCGATCCCAAAGGCATTGATCTTTTCATCTGGTTCTTCAAGGTCTTCGGCCATTGAAAGGAATTTTCCTTCTGGCTGACGAGGAAGTTCGATTAACTGATCTGTTGTTCCTTGGTAGTTGAGGTATTTTCCATCTGCAATAAGGTTGAAGGCCCCAACTCTTGTAACTGTTGCTTCAACTTTATTCCCATCTGGCTCAACCACTTGAGTTTTAAATTTTACGATTTTCCCAGACTCAGTCATCTCACGCTGAATCTCAAACCATAACTGCTCTAGTTGCTCGATTCCTGGAAGTTTTTTCTTCTCGGCTAATGACTCCATAAACATATCTCTTTCTTTGAACTGAGCTGAGATAATTGAGTTTTGAAATTGACCTTTAAAATCCCCTGCAACCTGCTTAACAACACCAAACATTTCTCCTAGTGTTCCTGCCGCAATGTTAAGTTTTTGCTCAAGCACTGCAAGATCTTTTTCGTTGCTTTCAAATTCCGCCGTAAGTTTTGCTGTGATGTTTTCAAGGGCACTTAATTCAGCTGCTGCTTTTTTAAGCATGGCCGCTTGTTGATTTTTCGCCGCTTGAAATTTTGCTTCTCGTTCTTTGAGTTCTTTTTGCTGAACCCCTCTTTGCTCGACAACTTTATTCAAAAGCTGATCGAGGTTCTTAGGAGCTGCATAGAGATTGAATGTCAGTAGTAATAATAAAAACTTCATTAGAGGACCTCCGGCTTAGCAACAGGCATCTTTAAGAGGCTTGGTGCTCTTTGTTTTCTTGCCATAGCAAGACCTTCTTTGATTCCTCTTTTAAAATCAGAATCAAGATCTTCCCATTTTCCCGCTTCATGATCCCAGATCGCAGAGTCTCCTCCATCGAGTGTCTGGTACATCAAGCTGATTCTTCCAAGACGAAGAAAATCTACTGTAATATCTTTCCCTTCTCTATTAACGATCCCTCGATAAGCTTCGATGGTTCGCCCATACTCATTTTCAACTTGGTAAGCTTCCAGGACTCTTCTAAATTTTTCAGAAGTTGAAATATCTGCTCGGTCCATCATTGCTACGATGTCTGTAATTCTTTTGCTTCTTTCCTCAGGA
>JAUHYH010000125.1 GCA_030426585.1 Bacteriovoracia bacterium | reverse complement strand
CTTGAAGATTATACGACCATAAATCATGTCGATTTTGGGACATTCACAAGCGATCAAGGTAAGCTGCAGAACTTATTTGATGATCATCTTTCCGGTATTGAGCTGGATATTTCCCTAGTCGTGAAGAAAGGTCTAATATGTGAAGGGCATTGTCCTGACTGTTAATCATATCCCAGCATTATTTTATTGTATTGAATTTCATGCTGAAGATTCCAAATCCTCATGTGTTGTCTTCTGTAGTTGTGCATGATAATGTCGCACATTTCTTGACTCGCGTTGTTTTGTTTTAGAAGTTTCGCTGCCCAGTCAAGAGCGTTGTTTAATTGACCGAATTTTACGCATGATCTAAATACTGCGATAATTTTTCCAATGATCTTATTCATAATTATTTTTTTTGGGAAAGATAAATTCGAATAATCTAAAATCCTAATCTTATTCCTTATTTAGAATGATTCTAAATAATTACTATCTTTGCTATATTATTAATTCACAAAAATTTTCAAAATGGCTATCAAAACATGTGATTGCGAAAACAATGGTTTAGGGAACTTGGGCGCACCGAGTTGTCAACTCATTGCTGGAGTAACCGGATCAATGTTTTTAGTTCCAACGTATAAAGCGGATGGGACGCCTAATTACATTGATTTGACGACTGACGTATTGGATCAAGCTTATCTAGAGGATAAACTTTACAATGCGGACCCATCTTTAAGATGGCAATGGATTCCAACGTTGGATTCTGTTACAAATGAAAGAGCTGAATCTCTTGTACAAGAGTTAGATTCAGGGAAGAAAATCAAAATCCGTGAGGGTATCAAATCGTTCTCGGGTGACATTTATGGAATGTCTTACACTTTCTTAGGAAAGTTGAAGCTTGCTGGATGTTCTGAGGTTTCTGCTTACCCTGTTGATTTAGCTGGAAACATGATCGGTCGAAGAAGTGACGATGGGACGAAGTTCTATCCAATCAGAATCGACAAGGCGTCTTTTGACCCGATTTATGTTGAACCAACTGATACGACTGCGGCAAGAATTAACTTGGCGTTTGACTGGGATCAGTCTGAGAGAGATGAGTGCTTCAAGCTTATCACTAGCTCTCAAATTACTGCGGATCTTTTAACTATTAGATCTGTAATCGACGCGAACTTGGTTGAGGACTCTTCTGTAGTTCCTTCAAGTACTGGTATCGCTGTAGATGTTTCAATGGATTATGGTGACGCTTATGACAATAAGAAGATCACTGGATTGGTTGCGGCTGACTTTGTTGTTGTATCCGGTGGAACTCCGAATACTCCTGACACGGTTACTGAAACTTCTCCGGGTGTGTATGCTTTTGACTTCACTGGTGATCCTTTAGCTTCGGGAACGGCTACCGTGACTTTGGCTGATGGGAAACCATTCGAAGAAAATGCTGCGTTAGAAATCACAATTCCATAACCATGAGTAAGTTCGGAAAAGTGAGCATCGGAAACCCTGCTGCTTTGGCTGGTATGACCAAGAAACAATTCGTTGAAAAATACAGAGTTGATATGGGTCAGGAGGTTGAAGCAGCTTGGGCCTTTGTACAAAAGGAAAAGAAGAAACATGGCAATAGGGCAAACTCCGCTGGATCATCTAGCAAGAAACATGGCAAATCTGAAAAAGGTTCGAAGCCAGCTGTGGATAAAAGCAGCGAACACGGATCAAGTAAGAAAGCTAGTAGTAAAGCTTAACACGGAGTTTCAGTTAGGTCGTTTCAATACCGATGCTGAAGGTATAAAGTTGAGTGACATTGGGGGAGATTATTCCCCCGTCACTCTTGTTTTATCGCAGAAAAAAGGACGCCCGAAGTTAGGAGCTGATCGAATCAACTTGAGAGATACAGGAAGATTTTGGGAATCGTTCTTTGTTAATATCACATCAAAAGGAATAGAAATCACTGCGGACACAATTAAAGACGGGGAGGATCTTCGGGATGATTGGGGTCCCAATATAATAGGTTTAACGGATGAGTCTCTCGACATTGTTTCAAAAAAAATCCTCGAAAACTACAGGAATGAAGTCCGAAAAGCTCTCGGTCTATGATTCCATTGAAGATATTCCAATTTGGAATTGGGTGAAAATTAACGAAAACAAGAACCTAAACTACCTATACAAAGACGAAAGAAATCACAAATTTCGCGCATTTCCCATTGAGTTACATGATGTTTGGCTTGATCTAAATCAACAGTTGTGGGATGAGTTTGGAGTCTCCCAAACCTATAAACGTTATTTTCATTTAATGAAAAGGCGAATAGTTTTGAGATCCGATCTGATCATCACCGGGAACACCTATCTCGAAAATGAGATTTGGCTAATTGATCAAGACATCAAAAGACTTTTCGATACGAAAGTAAAAGAGAATTTTTCAAAGACTTTTTGGAGGATTCGAATGTACACAAAATTAAACTTGGACCCGAAAAAGATAAGCGTCAAGGAATACCATGACCTTATTGGAGTAATTAACAGCGAAGCAAAAAACAGTAAAGATGGCAACAAGCAAGATCAGAAAAGAAGACGTCATTGAGGATGGCATATTGGACGAGGCTATCGCTGAAGGGGAGAAGTACGTCAAAATTTTAGAGAAGCAAAATGTTCAGCTTAAGGAGAACGCTAAACTTCACAAGGAACAAGCGAAGACCATCGAGATGACTGCGAAAGGCGTGAAGGATCTTGAGAAAGTTGAGAAGGAATCCCTGAACACTGAAAGACAAAAAATCGAACTTGATAAGGAGCAAGCTCGTCTCGAGCAGGAACTGGAAAAAGCTCGAAAGATAAAGACTCAAAGAGTTGCTGCAGAAATCAGACTTGGGCAACAGCAAAAGAAGATCCGAGATCGTAACGCTAAGGCAATAAAACAAGAGTCAAGCGCTTACACAAGATTAAGTAAAAGGCTTAATGAAGCGAGAAAAAGATACAAGGACCTACTTGCTGAGGGTCGTGCTACTGAAAAACAAACGATCGCATTAGGGAAAGAAGTTCAGTCCCTTGATCGAAAGTTGAAATCGATTGACGCTCAAGCTGGTCAATTTCAAAGAAATGTAGGGAACTATCCGAAGACACTTGGAAAGGTTCAGACGAGCTTCAGGAATTTGATTGGAGTTGTTGGACAGTTTGGAGTTGCTTTGGGTGGTGTCGCTATTACTCGAAATGTTGTCGGAGTTATTCAGGACTTTGATCAAGCTACTGCAAATTTGAAAGCGATTTCAGGAGCTACCGAATCCCAACTTGAAAGCTTAACAACTCAAGCGAAAGACCTTGGATCAACAACATCATTCACCGCTTCCGAAGTTGCAGGACTTCAAACGGAGCTGGCGAAGCTTGGATTTAATCCGACTCAAATTGAACAATCAACGGAATCAATATTGAAATTCGCTAAGGCGACCGGAGCCGATTTATCTCAAGCTTCTGCTTTGACTGGATCAGCTTTGAGAGCTTTTGGACTTGATGCGAGAGAAGCGGAAAGGGTGACTGCGGTTCTTGGTGTTTCCACTACAAAAACGGCACTCGATTTTGAAAAGCTTAATAGTGGACTTTCAACAGTGGCTCCAGTTGCGAACGCTTTTGGATTTACTATCGAAGAAACGACCGCTTTACTTGGTCAGCTTTCTAATGCTGGATTCGATGCGTCATCTTCAGCAACGGCGACCCGAAACATTTTATTGAATTTAGCTGATGCAAATGGTGATCTTGCTAAGGCTTTAGGTGGTCCGATCAAGTCAGTTGAGGAACTTGGTCCAGCTCTTCGGAAGTTAAGTGATGAACTTGGTGAGGATGGACTTGCTGAAGCATTGGAGCTTACTGATAAAAGATCGGTGGCAGCCTTCCAAACATTCCTGCAGGGGGCCGATGATCTTCAGCCACTTGTTAAATCTTTGACAGATGTTGAGGATGAACTAACCAAAATCGCTGAGACTCAGGACAACACTTTGACTGGGGCGTTTGCTAGACTTCAGTCAGCTTGGGAAGGTTATATTCTTGGAGCTGATGGAGCGACCGGAGCAAGTGAAAGGCTTCGAGATATTATCGACTTCTTAGCTGAGAACCTTGACACTATTATAGATCTTGTGTTGAGATTAGGAAGGGCCTTCCTTACATTTAGAACGGCTTTGTTCCTTACTCAAAAAGTGGTTAGACCTTTGAGCCGTGGATTCCAACAATTGTCTTCAGGTTTAAAGTCAACGGCAACCGGAACAAAGTCGGCGGCTGGTGCGTTCAAATCTTTTAATAATGTTCTACGTGCGAACCTCATTGGATTTGTGACGGTTGCAATTGTGGAGCTGGTTGATGCTTTGGACCTCTTCACTTCTAAAGCTGAGAAAGCTCAACAAGTAATTGACGGGATCCGAGAAGCGGAAGCAGAAAGAAGGAAACAAGCTCTTGAGGAACAAAGTGACGCATTAACTGATTTCGCTAAAGAAAGAAGAAATGAGCTAAGGGAAATAGATAGAACTATTCGAGCTATTCAAGCTTCTAACAAAACAGAGAAGGAAAAACTTGATTTAATTCAGGAGCAAATAGATAAAAAGAAAGAGCTTTTCAAGCAGGATATTGAGCTTATTGACTTGAGAAAAGATGACGTAAGACTTGAAGCGGAACGGGCGAGAATTGATGCAAGTAAAACAAGCCTTTTCTCGGCAGCTGATGAGGACCTTGCTAATCTTCAGGAAGTAGAAACAAGGTTGAAGAAATTCGAAAGTTTACTTGCTAGAATTAACAGGGGTGAGGTTAAAGCTTCGATCGGTGGTCGTTCTGTTACTGAGCAGCGTTTATTTGCTGAAGAGAAAATAACTCAACTTAAACAGATTCAGGCTAAACTTCAGGAGACTAATATAACTGAAGAGAAACAATTGGAGTTGTTAAATGCAGAACAATTGAAACTAGCTGAAGAGTTGAAAGATCTTGAGGTTGAAACTTTAGAGATTAATGCTGATAAAAGAAAGAACAACAAGAAATCTATCAAGCAGAAAATAACTGAAATCGACATCGAAAAAGAAAGGTTAAAACTTGCGATAAGAGAAGAGCGAAACGAGAAGGTGAAGATTGATCTTAATAAGCAGCTTTTAGATCTCGAAGCAAAAAGAAGATTTGAAAAGTTACTATCTGAAAAAAGGTCCAAGGAAGAGCTTAAGGCGATCATGGAGCTTTATCAAACAACGCTCCAGCTTAATGAAGCTGAAAGACAAAGGGCACAATTTAATTTGTTCCAAGAAAGAGTCAAAGAGATTGACGAAAGAAGAATGGCGATTGAAGATCTTGAGAAAGCTTATGAAGATTTACGCCTTGAGTTCTTGACGGCTGATAGTGATAAAGCTATTGAATTAGTTGACCGAGAGATTGCAGCTCTAAGGGAAAACATTAATACAAGAGAAGATCTTGCGAAACTGAACAAGCTTGAAGATGATCGAGCAGCTCTTCAGATTGAGCAAATAGAAAGACTTAGGGACGCGGAAGTTCAGGCGGCTAAAGATAAATTTGACGCAGAATTTAAACTTTTAAAGCTTAGACAAATCACGCTGGAAACTCGTAAGAATTTCGGACTAGCAACCGAGCAGGATTTGAAAGAACTTGAGCTTCTTGAAAAACAAATAGATCAGCTGGAGAAAAACTTTGACGCTGAGGTTGCTGTTATCACTAAAAGAGCTGAGAACGAAATTGAGACTGTGACAAATCAAGCTCAAGAGAATCAGCTGAAAAATACTGAGGATTTCAATAAGAAATTGATTGAAGAGTATAAGCAATTAGCTGACGCGATCGTTGGTATTTTCGAGGCGATTACTGAAGCGATTTCCAAGCAGCTTGATAAACAGATCGAGAGACTTGATGAGCAAATTGCAGCATCAAAAGAGAAGCAGGACCAGCTTCGTGAGATAGCGATCAACGGTCGTGGTGACATTGCTGAAGATGCTAAGAAATCCCTAGCAGCTGAGGAAGCAGCTCAGGCGCAAGCTGAAGCGAAAAAAGCTCAGGCCGAAAAGAGAAAACAACAGCTCGAGAAGATCAGTATTATTCTGAATAATATTGGGAACCTTGTTGAGCAAGGTCTTTCTATTCCTGAAGCAACTTCGAGAAGTGTCGCGTCATTCCAAATCGTTGAATCATTGATCAAGGGACTCGCTGAATTCTATGAGGGAACTGATGACACTGGAACCGTTTCCAAACCTTTAGACAATAAAGGAGGTCGATTAGCGATCCTTCATGATAACGAACAAGTTTGGTCGAAGAAAGATCGAGCGAAGGTTGGAAATAAGTCGAGAGCTGAAGTGATTGAGGCTGCAAATATGGGATGGGATTTAGCTGCGAAGGTTGGGACTCACCAATCCATGCTGCAGCATACTGACATGGGAAGACCGATCAAGACTGAGCAGGCTCAATTAAATGTATTCGACTCATCAGGAATCGAGAGAAAGTTGAGCGAGGTGAAAGCTGAGATCGCTGCGATAAATATTCCGGGAGTGGAAATGGGTGAGATCACTGAGAACATCTTTGAGATCATTGAAAAGAAATCGAAAAACGAAACGATTAGACACAGAATTAAAGTCCCTAAATTATGAGTGCAACAACGAAGGTAATATTCGAACTGGACGGAACCCAAACTGAAGGACTTCCGAAAGTTCCCACTATTGAAGAGTTGAGTATTGGACTCGATTGGACTGGTGATGTTTCTGAAGCTGAGGTAACGACTCCCAACTTTGAATGGGAAGAAACTGAAGCGACAAGAATAAAAGAGTTCATAGATGAGTACTCGAGACTTCAGGGAATGGGAATGAAAATGAAAATCGGTGACGGAAGTCAATTCGATGAGGTGTTTGATGGTTTCCTTGATTTAAGAACGGCAGAATTTGAGGGATGTACTTCGGTGAAGGTTGACGCCGAAAAGCGTTATAGTAATGGATACTTTTCCTCAAGAGCGCAAGCGATTTCCTTCGAGTCTTTGTATCAGGAGAAGTATTTTGATACTACTGATTTTGTTTACGTTCCTTATGTTGTGAATTTTCGTCCTGATGGTGTTCAAGTGATGATTATTTCGATCACTCTTTTCATGATGGGAAAAGAATTATACGAGGCGATCGAACGTTTTCAAAAAGCAATATCTGAAGCGGTCAAAACAATTCCCGATATTATTGCGGGTCCAGCTGTTGAAGTACTCAAGGTTGGTCAAATTGCTGCGATCGTTCTTCAGCTGATATTTCAACTTGCTTACATTGTCGCCATTATTATCGCGATCATTAAGTTGATTAAGGATCTTATTGAACAGTTTTTTCCACCGTTAAGATATTACGCTGGAATCAAGTACAAAACTTTATGGGAGAAAGCACTTGAGAAGATGGGCCTTGAGTTTGAATCAACGATCTATGATGACCCTGTTTGGGGTAATTCGGTTTACATTCCTTTTAAGGACGAACCCGGAACAAAAGTCCCAAGTGGTCAGACTGGTTATCCAACCGCTCAGGATCCTATTTACACTTTCGCTGATTTCATTGCGAATGAGAAAAACAAGTACAACGCTAAATTCAAGATTACAGATGGAGTATTGAGATTCGAGCGAAGAGATTGGTGGGAAGATGAAGCGAATTGGGAACTTCCAAATGTTGTAACTGATCAGGATCTTGGGGATGATGTATTGAAAGATAACTCGGACGAGTTTGCTGGTCTTTATAAAATGAATTTCGCAACCGATCCA
>JAUHYH010000124.1 GCA_030426585.1 Bacteriovoracia bacterium | reverse complement strand
GATAGCAACTGTATCGGTATTAATTGACACAAGCATGGGCTTGCCAATAGATCAAACAGCTAATATTAATTTTTTAAGAGAGATGTCATCAAGAATAGGTGAGATTTCTTCATTAGCCATTAAGAGATCATCAGGCTTGAGGAGAGGTGTCATCTTGTTTCCAATGCTTACATATATGTTTAGATATTCTAAATTTTACTGTGGTATTGAACACTATGTTGTGAGTGTAAACCCCAGAGTGGCTCCTTTTTACGAAGCTATATTTGGATTTAAAAAACTTAAAGATAAAGGCAAAGATTATAACTTTGTAAATGTAAAAAAAGTACACTCTATGTTTCTAGACCTTAATAAATTAAATGATAAGCTAGCAAGGGTTTATAAATATTCAAATGCAAAAAAAGAAGTATGCTATTGAAGCTGATTTGTTGTTAACTACCGAATGGTTAGTAAAGAAAAAGTTTTTTTATAATGTCTAAAAATATCTCTTAAATATAAAACCGTTTCACCTTTGCCATTAGTACCAGCAACAGTAATGACTTTCCCCTTCCATTGATTTAGATATTGCTTAAAGAGGGGACGAATTCTATCAAGACCACGCTCTATTGCATTACCATAATTTTCAAAGCCAACTTGTTCCGCTAGGAACTTAAGAAGTTCTTCATCTGTTTTGGGATCGTAACCATTTGGGATCATGAAAACATTTCAATAAAAAAAGAAAGCTCAGTTTTGAGTTCATGTCTGTGAACAACACGATCAACAAAACCATGTTCTTTAAGAAACTCAGACTTTTGAAAACCGTCGGGAAGACGTTGACGAATCGATTGCTCGATAACTCTTGGCCCTGCAAAACCAATCAAAGCATTTGGTTCAGCAAGATTCAGATCACCAAGCATGGCAAAACTTGCAGCACAACCACCGGTAGTCGGATCAGTCATTACTGAGATATAGGGAACGCGAGCATCTCTTAAACGTTTTCGGCTTGATGAAGTCTTTGCCATTTGCATAAGTGAGAGAATCCCTTCTTGCATCCTGGCCCCCCCTGAACAACTAAAAACAATACAGGGAATTTTCTTTTCAAGTGCCGTATCCATAGTTTTTGCAATGGCCTCTCCACAAGCGACTCCCATTGAGCCCCCCATGAAACTAAATTCCATCATGGCAATAGCAACTTCATGCCCATTAATTTTTCCGGTTCCCGCAACAATACTATCCTTCAAGCCTGTTTTTTCTTGGGTTTGTTGAATTCGCTCTTTATAGTTTTTCTTGTCTTCAAACTCTAGCGGATCAGTACTTTGATAAAATTTTTTGAATTTTTCCAGCTTCCCATCATCAAGCAGCAAAGCAACCCTGTCACTCCACCCCAATCGGAAATGATGCTCGCAATAGGGACATACTTGCCAATTACTCTCAAGCTTTTCAATATTGAGGATTTCTTTGCAGTTCGAGCACTTCTTCCAAAGCCCATCTGGTGCATTATTTAATGTTTTCCGTGAATTTTTGAGCTTAGGACTCTCGACCTTATCAAACCATCCCATTTGGGCCCCCAGTATAGGAATATCCTACCTCTATCAGCGGGATTCATCTACAGTTTTGGAGCCAAAAAACCGATCTAAGTATTGTGAAATACAAGCATTTAGCCCTATTCTCAACTTTATTTATTGGGACTTCTTTATGGTCTCAAGAACCGCCTACGACCACGACCACTGTTCCAGATGCGCCTTCTGTAGAGATCGTGCTCGATGACATCGCAAAAGTAGAACCAATACTAGAAGAAAATGAAGTTACAACTGAGGAAGTTGAAAGCGTACAAAAAGCAGCAGTCGCTCAAGAAGCTTTTAAACTTGATAGAAATTCAGAGACCTGTCTTTATGGTGGTTTCTATTCTCAAATGAATGAAGAAGGTTATTGCACTCACCCTTTAAACTCTACGCTTAAAAATCATAAAGAGTACTACGTCAAAAGTTGCCAAGAAGTTTTTAAACATAATGGTAAAGAAGATTCAAAAAAACGTTGTGAATCAGATATAAACTTTAATGTTTGTAACCCAATTCTCTTTGGTAAAAAAAGAACTGGGAAGTTTCTAAAACCACAATATGTAAATGCGGGAAAAAACTTAGGTGATTATTCGACATTCACATCACTCAGCTGCTACACAGATACCCATAACGACGACATTGAAAAATCGAATATGAATGAACTCATCGAAAATCTCAAAGATGAAGAGAAATTTCAGATGTTTTTAGAACTCACTCAGGATATGGTTCAAGTTTGTTTATGCGATAACAACCTTGAAAAACTTAATAGTGAGTATGGTGCTGAAATCTCAGAAACAAATACTTGTGATGCTTTACTCTTTCGTTTGAGAAATGTTCTTAATGACTATCTCTGTAAAGATGAAACATTCATTCAAACAGAAACAACTGAGTTTCTGACAGGACTCTCTAGTGAAATTCTCGATCATTATGAGGAAGAACTCATGGATCGTATGCAAGCTGCGATCGATAAAGGTGATCGGAAAAAATTCCAAGAATATCTAAAAGAATACAGAGATTATGTTGGTGCCAACGATAACCCTCCTAATAAGTCTAAAGATACTAAAAGGAAAAAGGAGCACCCATTTCTTTCAGAGTTTTTAAAGGACCGTGAAGATGACTGGAAGGCTCAATACTGTGTACCTATTGAGTTTAACAATAAAAAAGTCGCAAATTCAGGTGCAGAACCTTGCGAGGAGGGAAACATCAAAATGATCGTCGAAAACTCCTGTACTGGAAGTAAGGTTTTCTCTTCATTTTGTAATGTGACCGTTAGTTTCGAATCCGCCTGTGGTGACTTAGAGATCGAGAAGATTAGATGGCAACACCCTGAAGTTAAAGATCGAATGGTTTCGACAGAAGAAGATGGTGAAAAAACCAAAGGAACAATGGAAGCTGAGAAGGCAGAAAAGTTCAATAAAGCAATGAATAATAAATACGATGTTTCTTTATTCGCCAAAGTAAAATACAAGCTCAAAAATAGTGAAGAGGAAAACGAAGTGGATCTTTCTGAGACTACAAGTATTCCTCAAATGATCATTCAAAACAACGCGCCAATGCCAATGAACTTAGACCTTTCGATTGATGCTAATTAAAAATTAAGAATCTTTCCGTCGTGATGGATAATGTTTACGCCATCAATTCCTAATTTTCTAATTTCTGAAATGATTTGATCTTGATAAGTCGGCTTAAGATGCGTGAGATAGATAGGAACCCCTTTGGGCATTTTTGTGTACTCTTCTGCAAATGTTTCAGCAGTATGATGATAGCTTGCCTTAGCAACCCCAATCATTGAGTTTGGAAAACTGACTTCAGTAACAATCGCTTGAAGGTTTTTCGCTTGGTTAGCAAACTCCCAAATTCGACTAGTTTGAGAGGTATCTCCAGAAAAGAGTATCGTTTTCCCTTCAAATTCTACTAGGAACCCTACGGCATCGCCAGGGTGGTTAACAGTGATCGGTGTGATCTTGTATTTTCCAACAATGACTTCATCCTCGGGAACAAATGTATTATAACGAATCGCTGGATTTTCAAGGTTTGGTAGAACTGAGAAATCCGGCCATATCGCATCGTTAAACAAATGATTCTTTAGGTTAATGATCGTTGTTGAATGACCAAAAATTTCAAATGTGTGTTCACGAGTTACAAAACAATTATCACAAAGAAAAGCTAGATCTTTGATATGATCAAGATGAGAATGAGTTAGAAAAATATATTTGATAAGGGCCTGTCTCTCGACAGCTAAAGTACTTGCAACTGAACCAGCATCAATTAACAAATCATCGTTCACCAAAAAAGAAGTTGCATTAAATCCACTGGCAACCCCACCTTGGGCGCCTAAAAACTCAATCTTCATAATTCCTAATATTATAGATCTTGCTGACCCCAATTAACTAATCAGGGTAGATAATGCTGGGGAACTACCGACTTAATTGCTTATAAATTTCTTGCTGATCTTGATCAAGTATTTTGGCAAGTAGCTTAGAGAGCTCTTTACTCTTACCTTTCTTCTCTAAAACCTTATCAGCTAACTGAAAAATTTCCTGGGAAACTTCTTTCTCTTTTCTAGGGATATTGACCATAAAAAGAAACTCTCCCCGAGTATCTATTTCTTGTTTGTCCCAGTCCTTGCCAACAAAACGATAAACCTTTTGATGAGTCTTCGTCAGTTCCTTAAGGACCACAACCCTATTTTCAGGAAAAACCTCTCCCAAGACCTTTAGAGAATCCATCACTCTATGAGGAGATTCAAAGTAGATATGAGTTCCGGTGAATTGCTTTAAGTTTGAGAAATGCTCAAGTCTTTTCGTATCATCTCTTGGAGCAAAACCTTGAAAAGTAAAAGGGATCGGAGGAAGACCACTTAACTCTAGCCCCATAATCACTGAGCTTACACCACTTTGCGAATCAATCTCTATCCCTTCATCTAAACAGGCTTGAACTAAAGGGTATGCAGGATCAGAAATAATAGGACTCCCAGCCTCAGAAAGATAATAGACGTTTTGACCTTTCTTAAGCCTTTGAAGCACTCGTTTAATTTTATCGTCAGCAGATTGGTCATGAAAGGAGTCAATGACCTTTTCTGAGTAATCTACTCCATGATGAGTTAAAAAAGTCTTAAGTGAACGCGTATCTTCACAAAAAAGAACTTTAGCCTCTTTTAAACTATCGAGAACTCGAAGAGTTAAATCTTGAGCGTTTCCGATGGGTAAATTGAGTAATGTTAATTTCGCCAAGTTTTTCCCCGCTGATGACAGAGCGCATAAATGTTAAGATGGTTGTAGAAAGCTTATAGCGAAAGGAGAGCGACATGTCTATGAAGGCCACCCTACTAAGAGATTCACTTGGAAACATCATTGTTCAAATGGAAGGCGGCTTTGATTACGCTAGTTGTGAACCTTTGAGAAAACAGCTTACAGAAATCACTACAGATCATCCTGAAGCCAAGCTTCAAATCGACATGTCAGGTGTTAGCTTTGTGGGAAGCTCTGGAATTAATCATTTCGTCGATACTTTGAAACTTCTTCATAAAAGTTCTCAAGAACCTATAACACTTTCTAATGTTGATGAAGACTTTAAGAGAGTTTTTGAACTCTATGGTTTAACAAATGCAATGGTTGTTATTAATAACTTTACTCTTGAAATTAATGAGACTGAAGGAATGAACCAAGCATTTGGAAACCGAAAAAACACTTTCCAAAACTAGAAACGGTAATTTAAGAAATTCACATCCATTAACACACCTTCTCGGGTGCTTGTAAGTGAATAGCGCTCTTCAAAATCTTTATAGCGCTGTTGTGTATTGAATTGAGCATCGTAATCACGAGAGTAGTCGTCGTAATTCTGATAAGCAGGATCATACTCATTATGAGTCATCAAAATATAGGCTCCAAAAATCATCCCAGCATAAAGACCAAGGGAAGCTCCTTGAGCAATTGCTCTTCCACTTCCTCCGAAGGCCATACTTGCTAAACCAAGCAATGCTCCACCAGCTGCTCCATAACCACTAACAACAAGAAAAGCTTTTACTTTTGGAGTAAATACCGAGTCGTTAGCAACAGACTGCGGTTGGGCATGTCCTTTAAGGCTCAAGAATAATAACGAAACAATGAGTAAGAATCTCATATAAATAGATTACGAAATTTAAGAGAGGACTTCAAAGCTTATTTTTGCCTCAAAGACCTTTGCTAACCAATCGACTGATCGTTTTAGTCGATTATATTGTACTGGCATTAACCCAAAACTATCGGGATGCTTTACTTCAAAGACCTTTATTTGATCTTTTTTAATCCAAGCAAGGTCCACTTGCCCGACCTTCAAAGATCTTGCAGTCAAGGCTGAAACAAGAAGTGGAGTCCCTTCCTTGTGAATCTTTTTTGAATGTATGATTTCTTGATTAAGACCTTTTTGAAAACGCCTCATTACTGACAATACTCTCTGACGCCTTTAAAAGTTTTACGATGAATAGGAGAGACACCATGGGAAATGATACTTTCTTTATGAAACTTGGTTGGGTAACCCGCATGTTTATCAAATCCATACTCAGGGTACTTATCATGAAAAAGGGTCATTAAATAATCTCGATATTCCTTGGCTATAATTGAAGCAAGTGCAATAAAACAGGATTTTGAATCCCCTTTGACCAAGGGAACTTGCTCCACTCCAGAAACTTCGGGAAAACAAAAACTTCCATCGATCAAACAAACTCCAGGACTAGAAGTTAGTAAACTCTCCACTCCTCTTTTCATTGAATCAAGACTTGCATGAAGAATATTCATTTCATCAATTTTGATGTGATCACTCTCTTTTAAAATGTACTTAAGACTTGAACCTTCTAATTTTAACTCATAAGTTTCGTCAACCTTGAGAGTGCTCAAGTCTATTTCTAACTTGTCTAAAATAGCTAAACGTTTTTTGGTCGTCAGTTTTTTAGAGTCGGTAATGCCCAGGTTTTTCAAAAATGAAACAAGAGGTTCTACGTTTTGATTTTCAAAAGCAACAGAACATGAAATAACGGGTCCAGCAAGAGGTCCTCTCCCTACTTCATCCGTATAAAGAAAGGTTTGGGTGTCGCTATAGTTACCTACAAATTCAATATCACAAAATTCCATGGCTCTATTTTAGGGGAATAATAACTAGTTGGAAAATTGCTTTAGATTCAAGGAAGTAAGTAAAAAAGATCATGAGGCGTACAATAGAGTACGCCGCAGTGATTTTTTTAAGCAGCTGACGCTGAAGATGAAGTGATTTTACTACTAGTTCGAACGTGCGAAGTCGATTGCGATTCTCGCGTCCTTACCTTTTCTATCTCTAAGGTAAAAATGCTTCGCTCTTCTAGACTTCCCTCTTGAGTTTACCTCAACCTTTGCAATGCTTGGGCTGTGATAGGGAAATGTTCTTTCAACACCAACGCCATCAGAAATTTTTCTCACAACGAAGTGTCCATTTAAAGATCCTTTCTCTTTCATTGAAAGACAAATTCCTTTAAAAGCCTGAAGTCTTGTTTTGTTTCCTTCCGTAATTTTCACGTGAACAGTTACAGTGTCACCCGTTCTAAAATCAGGGAAATTTTTTGTCTCTGGGTTGAGATTTTTTTCGTTAATTTTGTCGATTAAGTTCATAAGTCCTTCCTTCCAAAACCCGCGATTTCCAGTAAGTCATGCCCAGAGGGAAACCCGCTTATGAGTTATAAATTGATTGTCATTTCTATCTAATCTGGGGTTTAGTGTCAAACAAGATCTCTTGACACGGAGCTCAAGAGAACTGACTCGTATAAATAGCCACAGCTGACCTGACTGAAAGATGATTGTAACCATCTTGAGCGGTTCCCCTGATTGGATCGAGAAAGAATTCAACCTTCTCTAATATTTCAGGATGAAGTCCCCATCCTGTCCCAAAAATGATCAATAGCGGCCGATCCTGGTCCTTAGCAACTTCTTCAGCTTTCTCTACATTACCATCTGAAGTCTTGAAATTTGCGCCAGTTCCTACAATAAGTGGCTTACTTCCATGTTTCTTTTCTATTTCCTCAACAGCTTTTTCAAAACTTTCACTCACCTTAATAAAGGAAAGGGCATCGTGGCGATCAGGGTTGTAATCATTCGCGAAGTCTTCATTCCAAAATCCAAGGATTTCATTAATTAAAGTCGCCTGCTTTTCAATTGGAGTTACGATGAAATAGTTTTGAAAACCGAAAGTTCGGCATGAACGGGCGATATCATGAATATCGAGATTCGTTACGGAGGTCGTAACCTTGTCCCCTCTTTTATTTATAATTGGATGATGAATAAGCGCTAAGTATTTATTCATTTTCGTAAAGCTCCCAGAGATCTGGTCTTAACTCTTTCGTGAGTTTTTCTCTTTGCGACTGTTTATATTCTTCTATTTTTTTATGATGCCCTGACGTGAGAACTTCTGGAACTGCTAGTCCCTCAAATTCTCGAGGCTTGGTATATTGGGGGTGCTCAAGCAGTCCTGATTGAAAGCTCTCTTCTACATTTGATTCACGATTACCAAGAATGCCATCAACAAACCTCAAAGCA
>JAUHYH010000123.1 GCA_030426585.1 Bacteriovoracia bacterium | reverse complement strand
TCTTTCCTTATAAACTTTTTTTTGATGTTTTTGACGACCAAGTGCATACTCCTTTGAAGAAGTTTCTCTATAAAGTGATTCGAAAGGGTGCGGGCTATGACAGTACTGAAGAATTCTTTCGTGAAATTGGAATGCCCCCATACCCTCAAAACGCTTTCGAGAATTATTCAGAGATAACAGAATTTCCAAAAGAGTTTCATATGGGGCTTCCCATGGGAGTTAAAGTTCAAGAGCGCTTTAATACCAAGGGGATTACTTTTGGATGTGCTGGTTGTCACACCTCAGAGCTCTTTGGTCGTAAGGTCGTGGGTCTTACCAATAGATTTCCTGAAGGGACTGACCTTTTTGCAAAGCTTTCAGGCCCCGCCCGATTAACACCTACAGATTTGATGAACCTCACTCTCGGTCTTTCGCCTGGTGAAGCGAAGATGATGAAGCAGCTTTTTAATAACTTAAAGTGGGTAAGGGCAAGGAAGTCGGCTCATAAAAGTCTTGATTCAAGTTTTTCTCAAGTGGGAATGACTCTTCATTATCGAGAGAAAGATGGGGATGCGACAAAGAAAAGAAACTTCAGACTTCATAAGCACCCCTTAGAAAAAGTTCCTTCCGATAGCAAACCTATGGTGTGGTGGAATGTGAAATATAAAAATCGCTGGCTTTCAGATGGTTCAGTGGTGAGTGGAAACCCTGTCTTTACCAATTTTTTATGGAATGAAATTGGAAGAGGAGTGGACCTACCGAAGTTTGAAAAATGGCTTGATAATAACCCTGAGATTATCAAAGATATGACGGCCACGGTTTTTGCCACGAAGGCCCCTTATTATGGTGATTTCTTTTCTGTGAAAGATCTTGATCTTGAGAAGGCGAAGCGAGGCGAAAAGCTTTTTGTTCAAAACTGCCAGAAATGTCACGGCCAATATGTGAAGAACTGGTCGGTGGAAAATATCCGTCCGTGGACGGAGTATGAAATTTTTCAAACTAACCAAGTTCGTTATCACCGCAAAACTCCGGTTCATAATGTAGGGACCAGCGAGTTTCGTTTAAATGCTATGAAGACTTTCAGTGATGATCTCAATCGTCTCAATGTATCGAAAAAGCATGGGACAGTGATAAAACCTTCAAAAGGTTACGTGCCACCTCCACTTGTAGGGATCTGGGCGCGATGGCCTTACCTTCATAATAATTCAGTACCTTCTCTTTGCGCGCTACTAACTCCGTCCTCTAAGCGTCCAAAGATTTTCTGGACAGGAAGACCTGTTGATCCCCAAACTGACTTTGATCAAGAGTGTAACGGTTATCCGCTCGGAGAAGCAGTGCCTGAGAGTTGGAAAAAAGATATCGATTATCTGTTTGATACCCGCAAGCAAGGGATGAGTAATCAAGGCCATGATAGGAAGATTCTTTTAAATGATGATGGTTCAGAGAAGTTTACGAAAATTCAAAAAATGGAATTAATAGAATTTCTTAAAACACTATAAAGAATTTGGTGCACGGAAGAGGACTTGAACCTCCACGGGCATACGCCCACTACGCCCTCAACGTAGCGTGTCTACCATTCCACCACCCGTGCACTGAACATATAAAAATCTTAAAGAACAAAAAAACGAGGATAGCGTGTCTACCCCTTGCCTACGCCTCCTGCTCCGGCATTGCCATTTAGGCAAACGGCACCTCGGGCTCCTGCCCTCGGCGTCCTACCACCCGTGCATAAGGAATAGATCTTTTTATATAACAGAAGAATCGTAGTCTGGGAATAAAGCTTTTTAGATGTCACAGAGAGTCGAAATCACTTCGGTACCGGAGCGATTTCGATGGTATTTATTTAATTGTGATAAATTCGTGACTACTTATCGAAGCCTTATGCAAGTCGAAGTCTGGCCTTTTTCCTCATTGGAAGAAGCCTGTAACTTGAAGAACTCTTCAAGCGTATCTTCATCGATTAAAGTAAGGCTCCTTTCAAGCTTAAACTTATCGTCCTCTGATCTCATGATGTAGGCGCCATCTCTGCAGAAAGTACCATCCTGGCCCTCAGTAAAATAAGCACCATTATTAACGCGAACTTGGTTATCACCATTATCAGTAACAACAGATTCAACTTTTATAATTTTTCCCGGTTGGTTAAAACCGAAGCCTGTACAAGCGAAAATCCCATTAATCTGAGGGCATGAAGCTAATAAAGAAGTGCTAGAAGCGAGCAGTAGAAATGTGAAAACTTTTTTCATCTTAGTCTCCTGAAATTAGAGTTTTTCACATTTTAGTACATCATCATAGAATCCGTCAGCTCCTGAAGCTCTATATTTCATATATCCGACTTTTGCGCCATTAAGGATATAGTTATTGACGAGTAATTCTACTGAGTAACCCTCAGCACCGTCTCCAATTGATTTAAGGTAACCAGCAACTCTAACGAAGTTTTTATTATGAGGCGTTGGTTTATAGCTTTCATCCAGATATCCATCATCGGTTTCGTTAATTAAGAAACGAGTAGGAGAGTAGACTGTGATTTTAATATCTTCGTAGTAGTTATCATATTGAGGGATACAGTTATAGCTATACGGATATTGGACTTGCTGTGAATAGGCTGAAACTGAAATGAACGCCAAAAAAATGATTTTTTTCATAGATGCTCCTAATTTATATAAGAGCTATCTATCACTAGATGAGGATCCGGTGGGGATCTTTGAAATAATTACAAGTCACTTTTTAAGATAATCCTACAAACGCCGTGAAAAATTCATTTGAGCGTTTATGAACTCCTTAATATTGTACTTGAAGTTGGTCATGCCATGACGGTTGTCCCAAAGCTTTACCTTGATATCATTCTCAACGACGGTAGAAAGCATGTTTGCCCTCGTATTTCCTGGGACAGTAAAATTCGTCGTTTTACGAGCGTTAATCTGGTTAATAGCCTGTTGTAAGCCGCTGGCCGTGGAGTTAATTCTCATAGTTTGATTATAGGGAAAATAAGAAGCCAATTGAGAAAAACAAGTGAAATCAGAATTTCCTAATAAATTCCAAGGACTTAAAATATTCTTTTTCTAGCTATAAAGTTTTTTTTGCAGAGGAAAACTGCCAAAAAAAAAGGGCAGCCCGAAAGCTGCCCTGAAGAAGACTATAATTCGCCGTTTTTGATAAGTTTTGAAATTTCTTTAGCGTCACTTCTGACTTGAAGAAGGAATTTTGTGAAGTCCTCTGCAAGATCATAAGCTTCTTTACCTAATTTCTTAGGAGTGTAAGGGTTAATAAAGTGCTTACTTGCTTGAAGGAAAACGTTTCCTCCACGGTTTTTAACATAGAAGTGACTTTCTAGATTTTTAACAAGTTGTGGGTTCATTTTTCTTTCATATTTACTGATGATTTCACCAAGCTTTCTAAATTCTTCCTTAGTGATATTAATCCCACTTCTTCGGCAATGCTCTTCAGAAGGGCTTGAGCTAAACTGCCAGTAGTCGTAAAGCCTAGCGGCCCGAGACTTACCTGAGACCCGTCCTTCTTCTAAACCTCTACAAGGAGCTTGGTTGAGAACAGAATCTGTAAAAAGGATTTCTCTTGAGTTGTTTGGGTTTCTAAAAAAGAGTTCAAGACTTTCTTGACCCGCATGGAATGCAGCAAGAAGAGTCACCTCTAAAAGCGCGGCATCCCAATGAAGAGAGACTTTGTTGTCCATTAAGTTTCTTGCTTGCTCAGCGGTGTAGACAGCCAAAAAGTCAGTGAGAACAGCTTGGCCCTCTTTATCGATTGAGCTAAAATAAGTTGTGTCACTATTTCCAAGAGCTGCGAAAAGGTTAAGGTAAAAATCCTTAATATCATCTGAATGTCTGACCACGTATTTCTCTAGGTCTGTTAAGTAAGCTTTGTCAGAAGCATCGTTTGCAAATCTTCCTGGAGCCTCTCCAAAACTTCTTCCGGTTTGTTTATCTTTTCTGTGCTTCTCTTTGAGTTCCGGAGTGTTGTGAATCTTAGGATTATAACCTGTTCCGTAGTGAATATTGTAAGCGTAATTTCCTGGAGCGAACTTCATAATAAGACCCCCACAGCTTGCAAGACCAACAAAAGTAGAAAGGTTATAGCGGTTTCTTGAGAGCTTAGGTTCTGCTTTGGCAATAAGAGTAGGTAAGTTGTAGAGATCAACTGTTTTCCCTTCAAGCTTATCAATCAGACTTACAAGAAGGTTTTTATCTTTACCAACAGCACTGATAACTTTTCTTTTAACTTTCGGATCAACATTTTCCAATGCTTCTAAAACTTGTCGGGAGCTTCTCACGGGATAACCTTTGGTTGCGTACCGATCAAGGATAGGTTTTCCTTTTTGCTCCATAAAATTTAGGAAAGTTGTTCCTTTGTACTTAGTAAAGTCTAAGACGTTGTCACAATTGAGATTATTCTCAACTTGTGCTGAGGCGAGTTTTGTAAAAACTAGCAAAAGTATGAATAAGTGTTTCACTTTTCCTCCAAGGGTTTTTAGATACTCCGTGGTCGTACCCTGAGAAAGATTGATTGAAACGGGGGAGGGTAAAAGTTTCACAGGATGCGATGCGTCTGCATTTGACAGGGAAACCCTGAGGGCGTTCTAATAATTTTATGGAAAAGAAATACAAAACATTAGGGGAGTTCTATCCCTTCTATCTTTCTGAGCACTCAAACCCTACGAATAAAATTCTTCATTTTATCGGTACGGGAATAAGCATAGCTTTACTAGGCTATTTCATTACAACTCTTCAGTTTGTGAAGATTCCACTTATCTTGCTGGTAGGGTATGGATTTGCCTGGGTTGGCCATTTCATCTTTGAAAAGAATCGGCCAGCGACTTTTGAGTACCCACTTTATAGCTTTATCTGTGACTTCAAGATGTTCTTCGATATTATTCGCGGGAAAGTTAAGATCGCGGCTTAATTTGATAGATTTTCCCACTATCAGTTCCAAAATAAAGAAAACCATCTGGGCCTTCGGCTAAAGAGCGTACTCTTTCTTTTAAATCTTCGAGTAGCCTTTCCTCTTTAACCGCTTTCTTGTTTTTTAGTTCGACCCGATTAAGATGGCGTTTTGCCAAGGCCCCTTGAAACACACTCCCTTTCCAAGGTTTGATCACATCAGACTGATAAACCAGAAGACCGCACGGAGCGATGGAAGGAACGTAATACTTTATCGGCTGTTCCATACCTTTTTTTTCAGTGATTCCATCTCCAATCGAGGGACCAAAGTATTCTTTCCCATAAGTGATAATTGGCCATCCGTAGTTTTTACCTTTTTCAGGGAGATTGATTTCATCTCCTCCTCGAGGTCCGTGTTCCCCTTCAATTAAAAGGCCTCGAACTTTGTCATAGAAAAGTCCTTGTAGATTTCGGTGACCGTAAGAATAGATCTCGGGTTTCTTTTTTCCGCTGAGGTCTATTTGATGAATTTTTCCATTATCGGTTTTTAAACTTTGGGCAAGATCTCTATTGCCCCTGTCGCCAACGGTTAAATAAAGTGTTGTTCCATTGATCGCAATTCGTGAGCCATAATGATGAGACTGAGTGAAATAAGGCTCGGCCGTAAAAAGGACTTTTGTTTCAATCAGATTATTCCCTTTAAGTTTCGCTTGAACGAGTCGAGTGGTTTGTTTACTCGCTTTTTTATGGGAAAAACTTATGTATAGGAGAGAGTTTTTGGAAAAATCAGGATCAAGAACCAGGTCGAGGAGACCCCCTTGGCCTCCAGCTGCTACCGGAGGGACACCCGTTACGGGAGTTAACTTCTTGGTTTTAAAATCATAAATTTTTATGTTTCCTTCCCGTTCAGTGAAGATCATTCGGTTGGAGTCCAGAAATTGAATCGCCCAAGGGATCTCAAGGTCTTCGAGAATGACCTCTGCTTGGAGCTTGAAACCCTCACTCTCAAAATTATGGGGCTTAGAGAGAGCTGAGAGTGTAGAAAGTAATAGTGTGATTAATAGGGCCCTTAACATCTTGTTGTCCTTATAATAAAACGCTTAATACAACGCAGAATAATGAATTCAATTAACTATAGAAAAAGGACAACCTATGAGCAAGCAGGCCCCTGTATTAAACAAAGAAAGAAGATTCCCAACCAATATGAAGTGCGCGCACGAACTTCTTTTGATGGCAAAGAACGGAACAAAAGGGAACTCAAAAGGTGATCGTTATGCGATGCCGGCTTATAACGTAACAACTTACCAAGGAATTGATGCTGCGATTGAAGCGGCTGAAACTTTAGGAGGTTCTTGTCTTCTCGCTTTTTCAAATTCTGCCTTAAAACATTTCGGAAAAGGTGATGCGATTCGAGGTCTTGAATTTGTTCATGAATATGTAAAACTAGCGGCCCGCTATTCCTCAGTACCTATCGCAACACATTTGGATCATGGAGATTATATTGGTGCCGATGGAAGAAAAGTTGTTCAAAAAGCGGTTGAAACATTAACTTCAGTCATGGCGGATAACTCAACTGATCACGCTGCTAAAAAACCCACTGAGTTAGCTCAAAACATTGAAGCGACTCGAGAAGTTGTGGATATGGCACACCCGCTTGGAATTTCTGTTGAAGGTGAGCTCGGTGTTCTTGCCGGTGTTGAGGATGAGGACACTCAATCGGAATTTTCAACTTATACAGACCCTGAAGAACTAAAAACATTTCTTAAAGATACGGGTGTTCTTATGCTTGCTCCAACAATCGGAACAATGCATGGACCGAATAAAGGGAAACCAGGAGATGTTGTTAAACTTAATATTGAACTTGCTAATGAATGCTTAGCAATTGCAGATGCAATGAATCCTGATATTCTTTTTGTTGCTCACGGTGCTTCAACTCTTTATCCTAACGTTGTTGATTTTGCTTGTGAGAATCTTTCTGGTCTTGGGAAGCTTGAAGAAGAGATTAATACTTGGAAAAACTTCGTTGGAACTGATTGGGATCAAATCACAGGCCTTATAAAAAATGGTTTCGTGAAAATTAATACAGACACTGAAAACCGTCAGACTTATCTCGCAGCACTTATCGGTGCCCTTAATAACTCTGCTTCTAAGATTGATATTCGTCACTATGAAAAAGTAACTTACAAAGCACTTGTTCAGAGTTATATCCAAAAGTATATTATGGCCGGAAATGTCGGTGTTTGGCATGGGCCAAAGATTGACGTTAAGAACTTTAAGTTTGATTTGAATGCTTAATTTTGATTTTTTAACCCCGTATTCAATTGAGAAAACCAGTGATCCGAAAAAGGTCATCGTTGGGATGTCTGGTGGAGTTGATTCTGCTGTAGCCGCTCTTATTCTCAAGGCGCAGGGTCATGAAGTGACCGGTGTCTTTATGAAGAACTGGGATGAGATCGATGAAAATGGAAATTGCACAGCTGAGCAAGATTTCCAAGACGTTACTTTGATTTGTGAACAGCTCGATATCCCTTATTACTCTTTTAACTTCGTAGAAGAATATCGAGAAAAAGTTTTTAAGCAATTTATCGAAGATTACAAAGCAGGTCTCACTCCGAACCCTGATATTTTTTGTAATAAAGAAATCAAGTTTGCTCACTTCTATGAAAACGCTCTAAAGCTTGGTGCGGACTTTATAGCAACGGGGCACTATTGCAGAACAATTGAACACAACGGAAAAAAAGTTCTCGCAAAAGGAAAAGATCCTAAGAAAGATCAATCTTATTTTCTCGCGGGAATTGATCAATCAGTGCTACAGAAAGTGTTATTTCCTTTAGGGGAGCTCCATAAAACTGAAATCAGAGAAATCGCAGCTCACTATAATCTTGCAGTAAAAGATAAAAAAGACAGTACGGGTGTTTGCTTTATCGGTGAAAGAAATTTTCGGAAGTTTTTAAAAGAGTATATTGATTCTCAAAAAGGTGACTTCATGACTCCTGAAGGCGAGAAAGTAGGAGAGCATGAAGGGATGTGTTTCTACACACTTGGACAAAGAAAAGGACTTGGTCTCGGGGGACCTGGAAACCCTTGGTATGTTGTTAAAAAAGATGCTGACAAAAATAAATCAAATGAGTTGCAAGTCAAGGGCAAGGACAAGGACAAGGAAAAATCAAAGAAGATAGAAAAAGAAAATAATAAAAATGAACAGAAAGAAG
>JAUHYH010000122.1 GCA_030426585.1 Bacteriovoracia bacterium | reverse complement strand
CGACTGCGCTTCAATCAATGAATAATAATATGTGGCTTGATCGAAAAATAATTTATATCGATAGGGTTTTTTAACAGTCCAATAAAAAATCTGACTTGCATAGAGAACAAAGTTCCCCAAGCCGGTCATAAAACCTATTAATGAACTCCCTAGCGATTCGAGTGAGTCATACACTCGCGTTTTCACTAATTCCATATACTTACGATTTTAACAAAAATTTTCGCGGCACGCGCGAGGTGATAGAACAGAACACATCATATGGGTGAGTCCCCAAGTGTTTCACTAAGTTTTTAAAGTGATTTTGATTAGAGTCCCAGAGTTTAAAGGGTTTGTTTTGATCCTCTAAAGAGATTGAGGACACCCAGAGACTGGCTAAATCCATATTGATTCTTCCAAGAAATTTTAAGCTCTGCCCTTGATGTTGGGTTTCAAAGTTTTGGAGCCTCGGAAGTAAACCGTCTCCATACCCAACAGGTAAAACCAACAATCTTCCATCGGCAGGAACCTCTGTCGCTCCATAGCCTACAAACTCTCCCCTTTTAACATTTCTCGAATCCAGAATATCAGTTTCAAAGTCAGAAACGATTTCCCCATCCCAAAGTGTTTTATTGGTCATTGTGGATTGGGGTCCATACAACATGAGACCAGGGCGGTGATGCGTGAGATTATCAAATTGAAACCTCTGCTCTAAAGCACCGCTATTAAAAAAAGAAGATTCTTTCCACTCAATTCCTGATGACTTGAGAGTACTTAAGATACTTTCAAAGGACTTCATTTGTTTTTGGTTCATCTCATGACCAACCAAATAAGAGCAGGCAAAGTGACTCATCACATGCTCTAGTTGAAGTTTATTATTCTTTTTTAAAAGTTTTATAACTTCAGGTAGCTCTTCTGAATTAATCCCAAGCCGATTCATTCCTGTATTAAATTTCAAAACTAAGGGAAATTTTTCAAAGCTATTTAGAAAAATTTTTAAGTTATCCAAATTGCTAATAACTGGGATAACCCCAAAGTCTTGCATTAATTCTTGATTCTTCTTTTCTTCAATCTGAAAATCAGAAAATACAAAAATTCTCTTTTGTACTTTAACAACTTTCCTTAAAAATTCAGCTTCTCCGATGCAAGCAACACCTAGAGTATCAATCATCGAGTCATCAAAATTTTTGTCAATAAAATGAGAAACTAAAGATAGATCGTGCCCATAAGCATTAGCTTTAAGCATTGGAATCAATTTCTTTCGACCACCTAATTCAAAGGTGTTTTTTAAATTGTTTTCAAGTCGGTCAGCGTAGACCTTAAGTACGGATCGTTGTCTCATGTGAACTTAAAGAAGGTGTAACATTAATCGATAAAGCTTCCAACTTCTTTATATAATAAGCCGAACTCGCAGGGATCAAACTCGCCTCAGGATAAATATAGTGAGGAATCACAAGTTTTGAATCTGCAAAATAACCCCAGTATTCAAATTTCGAAACAACTTCTTTGATACCATGCACTCTTTTCTCAATTTCTGCAGATGGTATTGCTAGTAAAATTCCCATCGTTCCAAAAGTTGAAAGCTTAGAGCCATCTCCTGCTGATTTTGAAAGTGAAATTAAAAAGTCGCTAAAGAATGTTTTCCAATAAAACTTTTGACTGGGATTTTTAGAAATAAAGTGGTTCATTCTGCACAAATCAACATTAATAAACTTATATTCATCTCCATCAGAACTTTCTTCATCTAAAAAGTTTAAAAAGTCCCACACAGGTAAAAACTGAGTTTCTACATGTTCATCAAAATCCTGAAGGATCATTTTTCTGTAAACATTACTTAAAAGAACTTCAAATAGGTTCCAGTGATATTGATTATTAATTTTTGAAAACTCACCTGATTGAAAAGAAATAAAACAAATAATATCTGGGTTTTTATTTGCTCCCTCAATTCGAAGGGCCACAGTTGTAACACCCATTTCATCAAAGGCTACTTGATAGGCCATTTCTTGTGCGAAGTTTTCAATACCATCCTCGCACGTTTTTCCTAATCGAAGCAAAGGAAGCATTTTGTATTTTCGACTTGTAAAATCAAAGGCTACGAGCTTTTGATTGGTTGAGTTCATCGTATAAAATGCATAATTCGTAACTGTATCCCACCTCTCAAACATCTTTGCGAGTGCTATAAGATAGGATTCTTGATCTCTAATTGACTCAGAGGCTAAGTTCCTAACAATCGCTGAAACATTTTGCAGTTGTTGGTAACCCTTATTTGATTTTTCAGTTTCTGAAATATGTTTTTCAAAACGATCTTTGATTTGCCGGAAACCAGTAAGGGCATCATTTTTCTTAATCTGAGTTTCAGCAATTACATTGACCCAATGAAGTGCACTTGAAAGTTGCGAGACCAAAGAAGCGTTCCCTTGAATCATTGAAACTGGACGGTACTTTGCTTGATCCCAAATACTTTCCGGTAAAGAAAGTGAAGAATCATGAGAATAGATGGCAACAAGTGTTTCGCCGTCCGTAATTCTTGGATGTGCATTCAAAAGCTTATGAACTTGTTGCAAGCAATCTCTATCGACCACAATTAAGTGAGTTAAATTTTTATTGATATGAGAAACCAATGAAGGGGCATCTTGATAAAACGCCGCAAAGATTCCTTTTTGTCTTAGTGCTGATGATAATTTTTGAATCTTAGTTAAGCTTGTTGAATAAAGAGCTACATTAAGTTCGTTAATTTGAACGTCCACCTGACACTCCTTTGTCTGCGGTAATGACACAATATACCGTCATTTTACCATTCGATGAATTTCGTTGACAAGGTTAGTCTTCAATCATTATGGTCCAAAAACAATGAAAGAAATATCTGCTGAATTAGACCTTTCTCGAATCCAAAGAGATCTCGTTTATGATTTTGAACTAAATGAGTCCCAAGATTGGGTTTTAGAGCTACTCAAGGAACTTAATGAGAATTCTGGCTTAGAATCAGAAGACTTCTTGCCCAAAAGCAAAATTCTCATCAAAGGAACTCTTAAGAAGACTTCTGTCGCTACCTTTCAAGATATTGGCCTCGTGTCCCTTGAGTTCAAGGCTGAGTACCTTAGCCAGAGCGTTAAGGACCTCGAAATTATCCCTCAGGCGCTCCATTACGAAGTCAATCTGTGTTTCATCCATGAAAGCTTTGAGAACGACGAAGCCTATAAGGATGAGACTGAGCTTTTCCTTGAAGGTAAAATGCATGAGCTCTATTTCACTAAAAAGGGTAAGGCTAACCTCAAAGAGGCCGTACACGAACAAACCTTTTTGAACTTCAATTTCTACCCTCGAAACGACTAGGCGCATTATTGAAACTCATCTGTTGACATCGAGATGCATAAAACGTAAGTTAGCAACACTTTTTTAAACGCATTTAGGAGGACCTCGTGGCCGTTCCAAAGAAAAAAACCAGTGTTTCCAGAAAAGGCATGAGAAGAGCCGGACAACACCATAAACTATACGCTAAAACAACAAGCCGTTGTAAAAACTGTGGCGCTATTTCTAGACCTCATTACGCATGTTCAAGTTGTGGTCACTATGATGGGCGTGAAGTCTTCGCTATTAAAGTAAAAGAAGACACTGAAGAAACTGAAGAAACTGAAGCTTAAGTAAATAAAATCTAAATTTTTAGAATATGAAAACCTTCTTTCGAGAAGGTTTTTTTATGTTAAAATTTTTAGAAATTTAAAAAGGAAAACCTTATGTTCCAAACTCAAATCTTATCAACGGGTCATTTCACTCCTGAAAAAGTTGTTACTAA
The DNA here is from genome assembly GCA_030426585.1 of Bacteriovoracia bacterium. GTDB lineage: Bacteria > Bdellovibrionota > Bacteriovoracia > Bacteriovoracales > Bacteriovoracaceae > JAUHYH01. The sequence continues at coordinate 4,368 of JAUHYH010000122.1, read as the reverse complement.
TGATGACATTGCTAAAAGAGTCGACACTAACGATCAGTGGATCACTGAAAGAACCGGAATTAAGGAACGAAGAATTTCTGACGAGAATAAAGAATTTCCAAGTTATATGGCCGCTGAAGCTGCTAAAGAAGCTTTAGAAAAAGCCAAAATGGATCCCAATGATATCGACCTTATTATGGTTTCTAATACAATCGGAGATTATAACTTCCCTAACACTGCTACAGTTGTTCAAGAAAGATTAGGGATCACCTCTGAATGCCCTTGTCTTGATATCAATGCTGCTTGTACAGGATGGGTTTACGGTCTCGTTGTCGCAAATTCACTTATCCAAACAAACGTTTATAAAAATATTCTTCTCATTGGAACCGAGATGACTTCTCGATTTAATAATTGGGATGATCGTCAAACTTGTATTCTTTTTGGTGATGGTTGTGGGGCTACCCTTTTAACCGCTACAGACAAAGAAGGTCCTCGAGTTATTGATAGTGTTCTTGGTTGTGACTCAAGTAAGAAAGACTCCCTCATTCTTCCTGTAGGAGGAGCTGTAAGAAGAGGATCCGTTGAAATTTATCAAAACAAAGAACAATTTGTTTCTATGGATGGTCAGACCGTTTTCAAAAATGCTGTAAAAACAATGGCCTCACACTGTGCTAAGATTCTTCAAGATAACAATCTTACTCAAGCAGATATTGACTGGTTTATTCCTCACCAAGCAAACCAAAGAATTATTGAAGCTGTAGCCAGAAGACTTGAATACCCAATGGAAAAAGTTATTTCCAATGTCCATAAATACGCAAATACTTCTTCCGCTTCAATTCCTATTGCAATGAATGAAGCCCTTAAAGAAGGGAAAATTAAGCGTGGTCAAAAAGTGATGTTTGCAGCCTTTGGGGCAGGTCTTACTTCAGGTGCGGCCTTAATAGAATTCTAAAAAACAACAGTGTCGATAGGTTCAGAAGTGGTTCAGATTCAAGGAAAAATTAAATTTACGAATGAGGCGTACAGTAAGTGTACTCCGCAAGGAGTAAATTTTATTTTGACGAAGAAGATGGAGTGCTTATGAGTCCTATCGTTGTAGTATTTCCGGGGCAAGGGTCTCAGTACGTTGGAATGGGAGAACGCTTCCTTAACTCTGATTTCAAAAATATCGCCGAAGAACACTATGGAATCGCTTCTGATGTTCTCGGATATGATGCCAAAAAACTAGGGCTTGAAGGTCCCGAAGATAAAATTAAACAAACTGAAATCACTCAACCTCTAATTGTTAATCACAGTACGATTTGTTTTCAAATTCTTAAAAAATTTCTCGATCAAGAGTCTTTAAAAATCTCAAACGTTTTGGGTCACTCTGTTGGAGAATACTCAGCCCTTGTTGCAGCTGGATCTTTAAAGTTTGAGGATGCTCTCAAGGCAACTCAGCTACGAGGTCGTTCTATGCAAGATGCAACTCCACTTGGAACTGGGAAAATGGTTGCCGTTTTGAGAGTCCCTCTCCAGGTGATTGAAACAGCTTGTAATTCGACCCAAGAAATCGTCTCACCAGCCAATATTAATGGACCTGATCAAGTCGTTATCTCAGGCTCAAATCAAGGCTGTGATGAAGCCGTTAAATATATTCAAGATCACTTTGAAGGGCGTGCCCGTTTTGTTGAGCTTCCCGTTTCTGCCCCATTTCACTGTGCACTTATGGAGCCGGCGAAAGAGAAAATGAACGCTTTTTTCAGCAATATTTCTCTCGAACCCAATAAGATTGCTTACACTGCAAACATAGATGCAAAAACTTATGAAAGTGGAACCTCTGTTGAAACAATTAAACAAAATCTCCTGCTCCAGATCCCTGGATCTGTGCAATGGTTGCAAAGCGTCAATGCCCTGCCCTCTAATGTTAGAATCATCGAAGTTTCGCCTAATAAAATCCTTAAAGGCTTGATAAAAAAGATAAATAAAGACCTCCCAGTGTTTTCATTTGAGGAAGAATCTGATTTAAATAAAGTGTTTAATACTTTAAGTGAATTTATCAAAAACTAATCCGGAGATACCATGGAATTACAGCAAAAGATCGTTAACCTCGTTGGAGATGCCACTAAGTCTGATACTGCATCGATGACTGAGAAGACAAACTTCATTGATGATCTTAACTTAGACTCACTTGATATGGTTGAGCTCATGATGAAAATGGAAGATGAATTTGGAATTGAAATTCCAGAAGATGATACTGAAAAACTTAAGACCATAGGAGATGTGGTTTCATACCTCAAGACCAAGGATGTCCAGTAACACATCGATAAAGCAAAGAGTTGTCGTCACAGGTGTCGGCGCTCTCTCCAGCCTTGGACATAATGCCGAAGAATTTTGGACGAACTTAGTCGCCGGAAAACCAGGGGTTAAGGCCCTTGAAGGCGAGAGATTTCAAAACGAATTGAAATTCGACTTCCCCTGCAAGATTGCTTCTTTTGTTTCTGAAGACTTTCAGATTGACACTGAACTTCTCGATGAAAAAGAACAAAGACGTTTTGATACCTTCACACATTTTGCCCTACATTCAACTCAAGAAGCCTTAAGAAATGCAAAACTTGAAGTCGGATCTTCTTACTCTGCAGAAGAAGTAGGCTGTATCCTGGGAATCGGGATGGGTGGTTTTCCCTATCTTGAAGATGAACATTATAAGTTTGTTCAAGGGTCACGAGCGAGAACTTCCCCCTTCATGATTCCTGCAATTATTCCAAACATGGCAACGGGAATGATTGGAATCAAGTTTGGAATTAAGGGAATCAATTATAGTATTTCTAGTGCTTGTGCTTCCAGTGGCCATGCTCTTGAAGCAGGCTATTTACAAATAACTTCAGGAAACCAAAAAGCAATGATCGTTGGTGGAGCAGAGGCTGTTCTCACAAAATTCACCAATGCTGGTTTTGCTTCCATGAAGGCGCTTTCAAAAAGAGACGTGGATCCTTCACAAGCCTCATGCCCTTTTAGTAGTGATCGAGATGGTTTTGTTATGGGTGAAGGAGCAGGGATTCTCGTTCTAGAGTCTCTAGAGTCTGCTCAAAAAAGAGGGGCTCCAATATTAGCTGAGCTTGTTGGACATGGTTCAAGTTGTGACGCTTTTCATATCACCGCCCCACACGAAGAAGGGCGTGGCGCTGTTCAAAGTATGACTAAGGCCTTACAAAACGCCAACATCAAAGCTGAAGAAATTGATTATATTAATGCTCACGGAACCTCGACTCCTCTAGGAGATAAAATCGAAACTCGAGCTATCAAAACTGTCTTTAAAGATCATGCTTACAAACTTAATGTTAGCTCTACAAAATCAATGGTCGGTCATCTTTTAGGAGCTGCAGCCGGACTTGAAAGTGTTGCCTGTGTTCTGGCCCTTAAAAACCAAACTGTTCCTCCAACAATAAATCTCAATAATCCAGACCCTGAGTGCGATCTGAACTACACTCCCAATAAAGCAGAAAAAAGAAAGCTTAAATATGCGCTTAATAATGCCTTTGGCTTCGGAGGAACCAACTCCTCCATAATTTTTAAAACCTTTGAATAAGGAGTCCTTATGAGTTTTGTTGAAAAGACCGATCCTGAAATTTTTAAAATCATTCAGGCCGAAGAGAAACGTCAAAAAGAAGGGCTCGAGTTAATCGCTTCAGAAAATTATTGTAGCCAAGCTGTCATGGAGGCTCAGGGTTCAGTTCTTACAAATAAATATGCTGAAGGATATCCGGGAAAACGTTATTACGATGGGTGTGAATTCATAGATCAGGCAGAAAGCCTCGCCATCGAAAGATTAAAAAAACTTTTTAACGCAAACTATGTCAACGTCCAACCCCATTCAGGATCATCTGCCAACATGGCCGTTTTCATCAGTACTCTTAAACCTGGTGACAAAATTATGGGAATGGATTTGAGTCAAGGAGGTCACCTTACTCATGGCTCCCCTGTTAATTTTTCTGGAAAACTTTTTCAGACATGTTTCTACGGAGTGGAAACAGATACTGAAGTTATTGATTACGATAAAGTTGAAGAAGTGGCCCTTAAAGAAAAACCGCAAATGATTATTGCAGGAGCTTCGGCTTATGCGAGAACGCTCGACTTTAAAAGATTTCGTGAAATCGCCGACAAAGTCGGCGCATTATTGCTTGTCGATATGGCCCATATCGCAGGTCTTATCGCTGCTGGTGTTCACCCAAGTCCAATCCCTTATGCCGATATTGTCACTTCAACAACACATAAAACCTTAAGAGGTCCTAGAGGTGGAATCATCCTTGCTAACGATGAAGAAAAATGGGCAAAGAAATTAAACTCTGCCATTTTTCCTGGTGCTCAAGGCGGACCGTTAGAACATGTGATTGCAGCAAAGGCCGTTGC
>JAUHYH010000121.1 GCA_030426585.1 Bacteriovoracia bacterium | reverse complement strand
TATGGATAAATCGTTTTCTGAAAACCTCAGAGCTGGTGTTGAAATTTTTCATAACCTTAAAAAGGTTTTAACCTCCAAAGGTTATTCAACAAACGTTGGAGATGAAGGTGGATTTGCGCCCAACTTAAAAACTCACGACGAAGCCATCGAGCTCATTCTTACGGCGATCGAAAATGCAGGGTACAAGGCAGGTTCAGAAATCAAAATCAGCTTAGACGTTGCTGCGAGTGAATTCTGTGATGAGAAAACTCAATACAAGTTCTCTGATGGATCAAGCTTAAGTACAGAAGGCATGATTGATTACCTAGAGAAACTTGCCAAGAACTATCCTATCTATTCAATAGAAGATGGGCTCTCTGAACATGATAAAGCGGGTTGGACTGAGCTCACAAAAAGACTTGGTGATTCAGTAACAATTGTAGGGGATGACCTTTTTGTTACAAATAAAAAGATTCTTGCGGAAGGTATTGAGAAAAAACAAGCCAATTCGATTCTTGTTAAGGTTAATCAAATTGGATCGTTGACTGAGACTTTTAGCGCGATTGATCTCGCGTTTAAAAATAATTTTAGTGCCATCATTAGCCATCGTTCAGGGGAAACCTCTGATAGTTTTATTGCTGACTTGGCAGTAGCGACTCGTGCGGGACATATTAAGACGGGATCAGCGAGTCGATCAGATCGATTAGAGAAATATAATCAGTTGTTAAGAATTGAAGAGAAGCTTGGAAGTTCTGCAACTTTTTATGTTATAAAATAAAGAAGAGGACTCAAGGTTGAGTCTTTCCATAACCAAGGAGTGGTATTATGGAAAAAACAAAATTCCTGATCGTTAGCAAATTTGAAGATTCGAACTTTATCCAAAAAGTTCAAAATTTTAAAAAACGGCTTTCTTTAGATCTTTCGTTTACTCCTATTCACCTTCCTCTCATCGCTCCCTTCGAACTAAAAGATAAGCAGTCTCATGTTGTTTTTGATGAATTTGAGGAGGAGTTTCAATCGTTTTTTATCGATAAAAAGGATACTGATTATATCAAGTTTAAGAACTTTAGGGTGTATCAAAACAAGAAAAAGTTTTTACTTTATTTAAATCCTGTACTTTCAACAAACCTTGAATACTGTCTTGAATCCCTTAATGAAATCAAAAGGGGTTATACAAAAACAATTAAATCTAAAGAAGCTAGAAAGCCTTATCTTGTGTTAGGAAAGTTCCATAATGAGCGTGACTTGGAGGAGGCTTTACAAAGAGCAGCAAAGGAATTTATCCTACCTGTAGAGATAAAGGTAAAAGGTTTTTCTTTATTCTTGAATCGCTCTCATGGGTGGCAAGAAGGGAAGAGCTTTTTAACTTTTGAAAATCAGAATCATCTTGAAGCTCAAGATCTTAGAACTCAATTGGTTGTATGAAATATTTTATTCTGACCTTGTTTCTTTTAAGTTCGAATGTTTTTGCAAAACGTTTTGCAAATAACTTCATTGAATTTGAACTTCCTATTGGTTGGGAATGCCAAATGGAAGGAGCTGAATGGGTTTGCCAAAGTTCAGTTAAGGAAAGAGGGCAGGAAGCGATCATCATCTTTGCGGCCAAAAAACGTGGGAAGATGGATACGCTTGAGTATTATCAGAGCTATTTGAAAAATAAAAAAACCTATAAACTTCCAGGTGGAAAGGTTCAAGTTTCTGAACCGAAGTCAGATAAGGTGAGTGAAATAAACGGTCATCGTTGGGTGGATGCTCTTCATCTTTCAAGTGAGATTCCAGGTTTCTATACTCGTTACTTAGCAACGGTAAAAGAAGACCTAGGTGTTGCAATGACTTTCTCTGTTTCTAGAAGAGAATATCGAAACTATCAAAAAGTGTTTGAAAAGATTGTAAATAGTTTAAGAGTTTTCAGAAAGCGTGGAGCTGATTATAACTCAGGAGCAATGGCTCAAAAGTCTAAGTCGTCGGCAACTGGAAGTATCTTTGATAATATCGAAACTCTACCTGATGAGCTTGATATTAACCCTATTAATCGTCGATCTAATAAGTCCGGAAGTTCAATTTCTGACGGAGAAGACACATTTCTTTATATCGTTGTGTTGATAGCAGTGGTTGCCTTCTTCATTATGCGAAAGAAGAAATAACCTTAACACAACCTTAAAACAAGCTTCACCCTTACTTAACTGACTTTGCTTATCCATGATTATTTTTTTTCCTTATAATTTAGAGTAACAGGGAGTTAGTTATGATCACTTATAAGTTTTACAATGCTGCAAATAGGAAGCTTTCTCAACGTAGCTTTGAAGCTTTAAAAGAAGATGTAAAAGAAGTTGCACTGGATTGTCTTGGAGAAGTTCCTAATTATCAGATATTCTCAGATGAGCAAAACCCTAATGTAGAGAACATGGTTGTACTCGCACTCGATGGGAAAAAGCCAGTTGGGTTTGTTTCTTCACTTGAATTTAAAATTGGAAGTAGAAAAGTTCTTCACTTAGGACTCACTTGTGTAAAGTCTGAATATCGAGGAAAGAAAATCTCTCAAAAGTTAGTTGCAAAACTTTTGACGGGATACCTTATAAGAAACGCATTTCTAGGTAAAGTTTGGATTTCAAATCTTGCTTGTGTCTTATCAAGTCTTGGAAATGTCGCGAAGTACTTTGATGAGGTTTACCCTTCTCCGCGGTATCAAGTTTGCCCAAGTCTTCAGCACTATATTGTGGCACAGGAGATTAATAAAAATTTCAGGAGTGAGTTGTATATTCCAGAATCAGCCTCTTTTGATGAAGACCGAAACACTTTTATAAATAGTGTAACGGGAAATATGTTTGAGAAATCGGAAGGGGATTTACAGTTTTATCACCGAGAGAGCCTCTATAATATCTTTTATAAAAAGTTGATTAACTTTCAAACAGGGGATGAGGTGCTTCAAATTGGGACAATGAGCTTGTGGAGCATAGTGTCTAAAACTGTTTCAAAAGCCTTTAAAAAGTTAAAGATCGCATGGCATAATTTCAAGGAGTCAGAAGTTAACGCTTAGGAGCCTATCATAACTGCGATTTTTTTTATTATTTTTAAATTAGCGATCTTTCTTGTTTTCCTTATCGTTTATATTTTAATTGCGCTGCTTTTTTATCCTTTTTATAAGTTTAATCCGTACAAAACGCGTGTTTATTTAAATAAGTGGTTAACCATTATTTCAAAGATCATTTGTAGGATTCTAAATATTCAAGTAACTGTTAAGAACAAGGAGCTAACAGAGAAGTGTCCCAATTTTTTAGTTGTGGGGAATCATCTCTCTTATCTTGATATTTTTATCATATCTTCTGTATATCCCGTAAGCTTTATTACTTCGTTTGAAATGAGAGAAATGATAGGAGTTGGAGCACTTGTAGAAATGGCGGGATGTGTTTTTGTTGAGAGAAGAAAAGAAAAAAGAGATTCTAATGATCGAGAGAAAGAGTTGAAAGATATTGAGCAATCTCTTCAAGCTGGGGTGAGTGTCGTCTTATACGCTGAAGCGACAACGGGAGACGGAACAGTGACCCTCCCTTTTAGAAAGCCAATGTTTCAACCGGCGATAAACCTAGATCTTCCCGTACTCCTTCATGTTGTAAATTACACCCATATCGATGGAGAACCAGTTGATTATAAAACAAAAGATTCACTTTTTTGGTATGGAGAGATGACGTTAGTCGACCACTTTATAAAAGTTCTAACTTATAAAAGAATTAATGTTGAGGTGAATTTTCTTAGAATTTTGAATCCAAAGGATTTTAAAGAAATTGATGACCTTACCAATACTTCTCACAAATATGTTTCAGAAGCTTATCGTCCGATTTTAGTTCCGGCGAACAACTCTTCTTCGGTTTAAAACCTCGTTTTTCTTCAAATCTACCATCTGCAAATTCATTATAGGATGTCGGGATAAGGACTGATATATTAGAGTTTGGCAAAACGAGAAGTCCAGGGTGGCCAAAGTGAATAGCCCCTTTTGTTTTTTCACCAATGATAGAAACGTGGGGATTTTTTTCTAGGGCATAAAGAGTCGTTTCACAGGGTTTTTCACAACTTTCATCAACGAGTAGATAAAGTCTTTTGTCAGGGGCATATTTTTTTGAGTAAGCGACATCGTCTCTTCTAAATTCAATGGGAAGAATCTTCGCTTCACCTTTTCGGTATTCAGGAAAGGGGAACTTCTGATTGGGCCTTTTAAGTGACCAATAGTTTTTAAGCAATCTTAGAGATTCTTTTGTTCGGATATGATGTTGTCGGATAACTGGATGTCTAAGGACACCTCCATTGAAATAGCGAGCAATGAAAATTCCAACGGAATCGTCGTCTCCAATGGAGTTTCTTAAATCAAGCACAAGAAAATTACTTTTACTCATGTTTTGTTTTAATTTTTCTTGAAATTGATCCCAGTAAGGAGAGTTTAAAGAGGTGAATTGAATTACTTTAAGAAGGACACCTTTTTCACCTTCGAGGTTAACATCCTCAAATTTCCAGGGCGGAAGAGTTAGCTGGTCGTCTTCTTGAATATAGTCCAGAGCTTTAATACTTCCATCAGGCAAAGTGGCTAAGAGTGATTGTAAGCGCCCCAGAAGTTTTTTTCGAGTTGCTCGTTTAGGAACTTTTCTCAGTTGTCTGAAAAACTCCTTCATATTAATACCAGGGGCGAAGTATTGACCGGAATAACTTTTTCTTAGAGCATAGTGGAGAACTTTAAGGTCTTGCTTCACTTGCTCTTTTGAGAGGTTTTGGTTTTCATTCGCTGAATGTCGGTGAAGAGAGCATGAGAAAATAAGAATAAAAAATAAGAGCTTATTTAGTCTGTTCATTTTGCGTAGGTGTAAAAAGCTTAAAGAAGCCAGACTCTTTATCAAGGCTAAACTTCATGTAGAGAATTGAAACCAAGATCGCGATCATTCCCAAAATTCTAAGCCATTTAGTGTTCATGATATCCAGTGTATTTTTGTCAGGATCAACTGTAAAGTATTGGAATTAGGTATAGAAGTTAGTCATTTTGCTTCACGCATGGACGGAGGCAGGCAGGAGCCTTCATAATGATTTAAGACTATGAACTGGAACAAATACCTCATTCAATCTCTAGGAGCTTTATGGATCATTTCCTGCTCAAATATGGAACCTTTAAATGATGGTGAGAGAAGTATCGAAGTGAAAGGAAAAATTTCTAGGTCTGAAGTCCGGTCAGAATTTCTTCGTTATGAATCAGATATTCGATATTGTTATGAGAGAAAACTTGTTACGCGTCCAAATTTAAAAGGGAAGCTTGTGATGAAGTGGATGGTCGATGAAGAGGGGAGAACTAGAGATATTAATGTCCTTGATTCTGAGATTAATGATAAATCAGTTCATTCCTGTCTTCAGAGCGTTATTAGAAAGATGTCCTTTAATACCTCACAGGCTAAAGACCAAGTCATTATTTCTTATCCACTAGAGTTTGTTTCAACTCAACTATAATTACCTGACAGGGCAGGTTCCTCAGTCCCATTTTGAGTTGGGTACTGGGTTGCCAACTCAAGTTGCCATAAAATTCAGGGAATTTTGATTATAACTTCTCGGTTTTATTCCGATACTGAATATTAGAGATTTCCGGTATTTATATCGTTGTATGATACAGGCTAGTACGTTTAGGTGGTTCATGAAAAACATTGAATTCCTTATTTTTGGCTTTCTTCTCTCTTGTAGCTTCAAAGCTTCAATTGAAGAGGGGATTAGTGGGCTCAACCCTGGGCTGTCAAACAACGAAAGCATACTCATTGAAGAAGATAGTAATCAGCAATATGCTATCGATGAACTTTTTGGAGACCCAAGTCTTTTAAGTAAATATGAAGTAACTTCAGTTTATTCGAAAGAATTTCAAGTCAGTTTACTCAATAATAATGAATCTGTTTCCATACAACCATTTCCTCACTTTGCGGGAAAAGAAACAGTTAGCTTTTATTTGAAAAGTCGTTCGGATAACAGCCTCTATTTAGGAGGTGTTAGTTTTAATGTTCAAGGAGTTCCTGACGCACCTTCAGCCTTTGAAGATCTTTATCAATATGATGGTTCGTCGCCAATTGTTCTCGATGTCCTTTCAAACGATATTGATGTAGATGGAGACAACCTTACTTTAATCAATGTTGATTCAGTAGAAGATGCAACCGTGACGATTGAAGACTCAAGGATTGTTTTTACACCTGATCAGAATTTTTCGTTACCTATTAACAGCAGCCTTGATTTTAATTATTTAATTTCAGACTCTACCGGACAGACTGCAGCCGGAACTGTAACTTTATACAATTCAAATTCATCACCTCAACCTGCGGCTGAGGGTTTGGTTCCTTTAAGGATAATTTTTCTAAGAAGTTCTGATGCTCGACTAACTGATGACATTCAAGCTGATGCAGATGAAGCTTTAAGAATTTTAAATGCTAAGCTAAAAATTGAAAATCAAAGTTTTAATGGATTTTATAAGTTCTCTGCTGAAGAGATAGAGGATAATGAACTTTATACTCTTTGCGACCCGACTTCTTCGAACTGTATTGATTATGACAAGCTTGTTTCCAGATATAATTACCCTGGGGCGGTAACTCTTATCTATGTTAATTCAATTCTTGGCTCAGTTGCAGGTATCGCACGAGTGAACCGGCTGCCTTACTCTCAACAAGCGACTGTGGTTTCTGAATACCGAGGACTTAAAAGAAATGGGCGTTATGAGCCAACCGGAACCATCTATGTTCATGAAATTGGTCACTTATTAGGACTTGAGCACACTCAACAAATTGGGGAAACCGAAGACACCTGGATAAACTATCTTAGTTGTGGGTTAGGTTTGACCTATTTTCAGAGGGCCGGATCTTTTGAGGTTGATCCTTATGAACAGGATGGCGTTTCTTGGAACGACTACAACAACACTATGAAGTCGGTCATTAGCTCTCAAAGTCTCGACCAGGGCTTCTTCACCAGTGGCTATGACCAGGTTTTTAACAAAGTATTTAGTTGTTACCGTGCTCGCTCACTTCAGTAGCGCGTCGCGCATCCTCTTTTTTCATACACATTAGATTAGTTGCATTATGGCACCAGCTTCGGTAGTTTGAGCTTTATATATCTTACTTCTGGAGTTATCGATGGGTCTACAAATTGCCTCAACAGAGCTTAGTGCTCGAGTTTCTAAAACAGTTAAAACTATTTCAACTGAAGATTCTCACAAAGCTCAAATTACATTTTTTAAACCTGAGAGACGTAACGTTGAACAAACAACTGTTTACGGTTTACAAGAAAAAACATTAGCAAAAAAAGCTTTTGAAAATCTTCTTCTTAAGTTTTAACCAAAAATCAATCTAATAAATTTGATCCGATCTTTCAGTGGCGGGTAACGCAAAGGAAGATCGGGGAAAAATCCCTTTTTCACAATACATTTTTCATAGGTAAAAGCTTCAAAGGATTTCTTTCCATGGTACCGACCGATACCACTTTCTTTGACTCCTCCAAATGAGAGGTTGGAGTTCACTAAGTGCATGACCGTATCGTTAATGCAGCCTCCTCCAAAACGAAGCTCAGTCATAATTCGATTTTCTAGCTCTGCGTTTTTTCCAAAGTAATAAAAAGCAAGTGGGGGATCGAGCTTTTTTAGCTGTGCAAGTGAATCTTCAAGATTATCGACAGGTATCATTGGAAGAATGGGGCCAAAGATTTCTTCTTTCATGATAGGAGAGTTCCAAGTGCAGTCAGAAAGAATAATTGGAGCTAAGAACCTTTCTTCTTTTGCCACTTCATTTTCTTGAATATTATAACCCTCGGCTTGGGCCATTGAGACCAGTCTTTCTAAATGGCGCTCGCTAACAATTCTTCCATAGTCTTCAGATTTTTTTATATCTTTGCCGTAAAACTCTTTAAGAACTTCTTGGATTTTTTGATACAGAGTATTTTGAATGCTTTTTTCAACAAGAATGTAATCAGGGGCAACACAAGTCTGCCCACAGTTCATAAATTTACCCCAAGCAATTCTTCTAGCAGCAACATCAAGATTAGCTGATTTATCTACAAGACAAGGGCTCTTTCCACCTAGTTCAAGAGTGACTGGAGTGAGGTGTTTAGATGCCGCCTCCATAATAATTCTTCCCACTTGAGTACTACCGGTAAAAAAAATGTGATCAAAGCTTTTATCAAGAAGCTCC
>JAUHYH010000283.1 GCA_030426585.1 Bacteriovoracia bacterium | reverse complement strand
CTAGAAAGTTGATACCCCCTTGAAATTGCTAGATGATTTTGAAACAATTTTCTTTTTTTAAAAGTAAAGTGACTCGTCCTTTTTTGATAAAAGGTGATTGTGTAAGAGGGTCAATTTGATACTTTAAGGTACCGATTAAAATATAAAGTACCGATAAAAATATTGAGATGAGCAAGAAAAACAAAGTAATCTTTTCAACAATCGTTACCATCCTATGTTTGGGGATCTACATCGTCGTGACTGAGTCTTATGATGAATCCGATATTTTCAAGTTGCCCGAAGAGATTAAGCTCGTAGATCAAAAAGCAGATTTTAGAACGAATTCCCGATCCGCCAAACATTTCTCCAAAGAGTTGGATCACGAAAAAATTCGCTCTCTCTTATTGAAATTAGGAGCCACTGATTACCAGGTAGCTCTCGATGAAAACCAAGAAGTCCTTAAAATAAAGACTGATATTCCCTTTAAAAAGGAAACTCTCAACAAACAACTTGTTGAGATCGAGAAAAACTTGATCCCTCTATTGCTTGCAAAAGAAAGTGGATATTTTCGCTTCGAACAGGTTCTGGATAACAATGTTTACTTCGCCGAATTTAAAAACGGAAAAAAGATCAACGGGTCTTTTATAAAAGCTCAAATTGAGGCACATAACTCAATTATTTCTTTGATTGAACCCATCTACGCCCCTGTTTACGAGCATTAATTTTCAATGCTTTCAGAAGGCTTTTCGCTCAAGTTTGATACAAAAAAAGCCGAATAATGAGACAAGCGCAGGTGATAATGAAAAAAGCAATCCAGCTCCTATTTTGGGTCCTCTTCATACCTTTAACTATTGTCTCTACATGTTCGAGAACGCCTCACAAAAGTGTGATGCATAGGCAAATTGCCTCAACTGCTGCTGACCAAAAAAATCCCGCTACGCCTACGAACAATTTATTCTCAATCACAAAACTCAATGTTAATTACAATAAGTTATTTGGAATCAATAAAGAAGAACAAGAAAATTCGTTCACCGATTCAGTCACAACAAGTTCGGGTGAAACTGAATCTAACAAGGATTTACTAGTTCCTGCGGGAACTGAGTTTATTGCCATTGTTAACAATGACTGTGTTCGATCTCAAAATGAAAACGTCTCTGGCGAACCTTACTTGAGTCAGTCCATTGCTAACTCCAATGGCATGATTGAAACTATGAGTGAACAAGTTTTTCCCATTCAAGTCGATAAAGATTCCTCTCTTGATGATCTAGCACAGGAAATCGATAGCGATCCATGTATTATCGGAGCGGCTGAAAACGGAGAAATCAAAATCTCCCAATTTAATGACCCCATGTTTTCTGAGCAAAACCATCATCGTTACCTAGGGACAAAAGAATCTCGTTTTTTCAGTTTTGATTCGAGTCTTCCACTCACTCATTCTGTAAAAATTGCGGTCCTGGATACGGGGGCTGACTTAAATCATCCTGATCTCAAACCTAATTTCATTTACCAAGCAGGACAAATTCTGGGGAAAGACTTTATCAATGAAGACTCCGACCCAAGTGATGACCATGGTCACGGCAGTCATGTCGCCGGAATAATTGGTGCTAGCTCAAACAATGGTTTGGGAGTGACAGGAGTCCTTTCGGGAAAAGTTCAACTCATCCCCATTAAAGTTCTTAACGACCAGGGTGCCGGCGATTATTGTGCCCTCGCCAATGGCATAAAGT
>JAUHYH010000002.1 GCA_030426585.1 Bacteriovoracia bacterium | reverse complement strand
GTTCTCTTCTCTGGTCAATTGGGATTAAGAGAAGCGGGTGATCTTTTAGTTCTGATGTTAAAATAGCACTGATATCTTTTTCTTCGATATAGGCAAAAGTATCTAATTTATTTTTTCTCTCTTCATTACTAAAACCAAGCGTTCCCTTGGTATAGTTATCCATAGGAAAAATCCAGCTAAAAGTGTAAAGTGCACCTTCATCACAGTGACTATATTCTTCCCCAGCTCGCATGATTTTTCGAACAAGGCTTGTCTTTGAAGATCCGTTTGGACCAACTAAAAGAATAAATTTGTTGTTAAATCCTTCTTCTGTAAAGTTTGTTAGGTTTCTATAGATAAGCCTTTGTGTTTCTTCTTGACCTTGGACCGCAGGGGTTTCTGGATGTTCTTTTTTGAAGAGATTAAAAGACCCATCTTCATTTTGACCAAAAAAATCGAACATATCTTTGAAGTAGACACAAGACGGACGGCACTCTCGTTGGGGAAATTTTTGAAAAGTGTCCATATACTTTTCAAACGAGAGGATTTTGTCTGAAACATCTTCGATTTTTACTTGTTTAATCCAATCCATTAATTTGCCTTTTGAAGAATCCGTCTTTTTACTATTATTATAGTCTAAAAGAACTCAATATGGCGATGCAGTACAATTTGAAAAACCGACCTCTCTTGATTGTTATTCTCCTTGCTCTAGTATTTATCTCACTAGGGTTTTGGTTTTGGTTTAAACCAAAAGAGTTGAGCGAGAATGATAATTTAGCTATAGAGTCATCAGCTTATAAATATCTTCCATATTTTATTAAGGCTGGGGAAAAATTAAAAAAATATTGGGAATTTGGTGAATACCCAAATCTTGAAGAGGTTATCAATAGTTGCGGTGAACTCCATTGGGAATCATCACAAACAGGAGTGGATTATCTGAATTGTAATCCTCAATTGTTCCAATGTTATTTCTCGGGACAAATTCCAGGTGCTGAAAAAGAATTTGAAGTTGAATACAATAATAAAAAAGAAACAGTTCAAGTTGCTGCTTACTACCCTGCTGTTGAAATTCTTTCACGAAAAAAAAGATACTACCAAACGCTAAAAGATCATTCGATTGAAATTACGTTGCAACTAAAGTCAGACTCAAGAATTAAATACACCATTAATTTTAGTAAAACCTGCAACGAGACATTCCTTCCTGAAAAAAGATACTCGCATTCTCAAAAAACATTTATTTCAAATGATGAAAAAGGTGATCGGGATAAAGTTAAAGAATGGGATCATAAGGGTGTTATTTACGTTGATAAATATCTCGTCAGTAAGCATGATATTTTCGAGTGGAAGTTACTGAATAAGATTAAAGGTTTGAAAAAAAATATTTTTTCTTGGACTGAGTATGCTGATAATTTATCTCTGAATGAGATGAAGGATTATTGCCACAGCCGAGGGAAAAAGCTTTTATCCACTAGGATCTATGATGCCGCAAGTTTTTTCAGAGATGAATCTAAAGAGCACTTAACAAGTCTTTTTGCTTGGGGGGATCGTAATAAAGGTCTGATATCCCCAAGGGCAGACTTTTTAGATCAATATGAATCTGGGGGAAAGGTGCCTAAGAGAACATGCCATAAAATTCCAACAAAAGAATGCCTCGCAAGTTTTAGGTCTTATGAGAAAGATAATATTTCTTGGATGGGAATCCATGATGTCATGGGAGGTTATCTAGAAGCGATGGATAATCAGGAGTATCCTTATTTTAACATCAAAGCTTCTTCATTTTACTTCGATCAATTTAGTCCTTGGCATTTATTATCTCATCGCTTTCATTGGGATGGGAGAGGATTTGAATCAAAAAATTTTACGTTTGATAGTTCTTTATTGGGAACAAAAGGTGATGCAATAGAGGATTCAAATATTAAAGTGGGATTTCGATGTATGAGAGAGGTCCAATGAAATTTTTTTTAATATTGTTAATTTGCCAGAGTGCCCACGCAAGCGAACTTTCAGGAATCGCTAATCATCTTCAAGCTTTACTGACTGGTGCTTATAATACCAATATTCTTAAAAAAGATCAGGAGTTCTCTGGTTCCGATATAAATGCTGAATTGATGTTTGATACTTTTATTTTGGGAAGAGAGCAACGTTATTGTGTTTTTATAAGGCAAGAAACAGTAAAAATTTATAAAACTTTAAAAGAAAGAAGTTGTTTAGGAGAGAAGGTTCTAGACTTAAAAATTAATGAAAATTGGAGCTGGATATATACTCCGACGAGATATTTAGGCAAAGAAGTTATGACCCTAAGGTTAAGAAATAAGAAAAGTGATCAATTTTATGATGTTCGATTACCAAATATGAGTGCTGAACCAATAAAAACACCTACAATTTGGGATGCTCCTCAAAGCAAATATCCGTTTGGTTTTTCTATTTATCCTACTGAACCTGAATTCGATTAAGTGTTTGATAAGAGTTAATAATAGCAGCATGGATCTTCATATAATCTTGCTCTGAAAAACTTTCATTAACTGAAATTCGAACAGATCCTCTTGCGAGTTCTTCTTTGTACCCAAGGGCTATTAAACTATCAGGAGCAGTTGGGTAGTTATCAGAACAAGCTGAAGATGTAGTTACAAAAATATCTTTCGACTCAAGCTCAATTTGAATGGCTTGGCCGTGTATACCTGGAATTGCAAAGAGAGTCGTATTTGGAAGTCGTTCACATTGATCTCCAAAAACAACTAACCCTGGAATTTTATCTTTTAAAGACTCTTCAAATTCCTTTTTAAATAGAGAAACTTTTTTATAGGATTCGATAGAA
The DNA here is from genome assembly GCA_030426585.1 of Bacteriovoracia bacterium. Lineage (GTDB taxonomy): Bacteria > Bdellovibrionota > Bacteriovoracia > Bacteriovoracales > Bacteriovoracaceae > JAUHYH01. Next base: position 46,967 of record JAUHYH010000002.1, on the reverse strand, counting down.
TTTTCTAGTTCAGAGAGAATTAATGATAAGCATTCAATACCAATATAGTTTTGAGTGCCTCCTCTTAACCCTTTTTCTTGTCCACCCCCGTAAATCAATGGTTTAAGTTTCTCAGGGTTTTTAGCAAGTAAAATTCCCGTACCGGTAAGTGAGCCAAGTTTATGAGCTGAAACAACGGCATAATCAAGTTGGCTTTCTTTAAAATTAAAAGGAACTTTCCCAATCGCCTGAGTGGTGTCACTAAAAAAAGGAGTGTTATTTTTTTGAGCCCATGACTTTATTTCATCGAGGTCAAAAATAATTCCCGATTCATTATTGGCCATCATTAAGCATACAAGATCAAAGTCATGGGTATCTGGAATTAATGCTTTAAAGTTTTTAAATTCTAAAAGTTTATTAGAAAATTTATTTCCCTCAATCGCCTTACTAACAACTGCATGTTCAACTTTAGAACTTAGGATCTCATTATGGCTGGGTTCAATAGAGTGGAGTATTTGAGATATAGATTCAGATGATCCTGAGGTGAAAATCACTTGCTCTGGTTCAGCTCCTAATGATTGAGCACAAATCATTCGGCACTTCTCAAGAGCTGAGTTGATATTTTGTCCCAAGGAGTGAATAGCGTTGGGGTTAGCAAACGGACCTTCAAAACGATTTTTTAGATAATCTTGAACCGACTTTTTAAGCGGGTAAGTACCGTTGTAGTCAGCGTAAATCATTTTGTGACCTTAAACATATTTTCCAAAGCGAGTAGTGAATACTTTGTGGTTTCTTTATCAACTTTTATAACGTTAATAGGTTTTTTTTCTTTTATAGATTGAAGGCTTTTGAGAAGCCATCGAGGTCGCACTCGATACATTGTGGTGCAAAGACATTGGTAAGGGGAGAGAGAAGTGATTGATTTATCTTCATATTTTTTATTCAGTCTATTCACGAGATTAATTTCTGTTCCTACGGCAAATTTTGAACCTGCAGGGGCTTGATCAATCGTGTTGATAATATAGGAAGTCGATCCAGCGAGGTCAGCTTTTTTAAAAACTTCGTAGCTACACTCTGGGTGAACAATGATTTTACGATCGGGTTCCTCTTCTCGAATTTGATCAATCTGCTTAGCTTGGAAGCCTTGATGAACAGAACAAAAACCATACCAAAGAATGACTTTTGCTTTTTCCACCTGTTCTTTCGTTACACCCCCGTTGAGCATTGAAGGGTTGTAGACAATCATTTCATCCAAAGAAATACCGAGTTCAGAACAAGTATTTCTACCAAGGTGTTGATCAGGGAAGAAAAGTAGTTTTTGTCCTTCCTTAAATGCCCACTGAATAACTTCTTTTGCATTACTTGATGTGCAAATAGCTCCGTTGTTTTCTCCGACGAACGATTTCAAAGTTGCTGCACAATTTATATAAGTAATGGGAACAATCTTTTGAGAGGTGGCACTTGTTAAGAAGTTCCAACAACGATCAATTTCTTTTCTGTTTGCCATATCGGCCATGGAACATCCGGCCTTTAAGTCCGGTAAGATGACGGATTGTTCATCAGTCGTAAGCATGTCCGCTGTCTCGGCCATAAAGTGAACACCACAAAAAATGACATAGGGTTTCGAGAGTTTTGAAGCTTCACGGGAAAGTTGAAGTGAATCACCGGTAATGTCGGCGAATTGAATGATGTCATCTTGCTGATAATGATGCCCAAGAATCACAACTTCATTGGCCAATTCATTTTTGAGTTTGCGAATTTCTTCAAGAACTTGGTCGTCACTAAACTTATCCTCTTTAATTGAGGGGAGGTGGGACTTAAGTTCGGTGTCATTATACAAATCGATCATAGTTGACTGGAATAATACAGTTTTCCCGAAGTAAATGACAAATATCGTAAAACTTTGACTAATAACAAAATATTGCCCTAGAATTTTAGTAAAGGAATTTCAAATTTGTCGGGAGGACATAAATCATGAAAATCATTACTGTTGCCAATAATAAAGGTGGAGTCGGGAAAACGATGCAGTGTTTTCAACTGGCTACTTACCTAGCGCACAAAGGTAAGCGCGTTCTCGTGATTGACCTAGATTCTCAAGCTAACCTTAGTTCAACTCTAGGAGTCAATGTAAATAGAACACTAATTCCAGAATGGTTGATCGGAGATGTCCCTTTTGAAGATATCATCGTACCTGCTGAGGGAGAGTATGACTGTTTTGATAATATCAGCGTGATTCCGTCAAGTCGTCATTTGGCGAATCTTTCTAAGCTTCTCATTCTTTCGGAAAATGAAGTTAGAAAAGATGCTGGTCGCAAAGAGCGACTTCTTAAATTAAGACTTACTCCCATTAAAGGGAAATTTGATTACGTTGTGATTGATACCCCGCCAATGCTTGGTGATGAGCTTATTATGTCACTCGTAGCAAGTGATCATATTTTGATCCCAACGCAAGCTCAGGATTACTCAATTGATGGCCTTGAAGAGTTAATGGACACATTTGAAATCATCAAAGAATCAGAAAATCCAAAAATGAAATTCTCGATTATTCCTTCAATGGTTAACGCTAGAAGAAAAATTGAAAAATCACGGCTTAATGAACTTTCAGATATGTTTAATGTTGCTCCTCCGATTCGTAACCTTGTTGAAATGCAAGAGTCGATTTCTATGAGCAAGCCAATTTATATGATGGGCAAAAGATCCAAAGGGAAGCAAGACTATGTTCAGCTTTGGGAATCTTTAGGACTTAATTAAGGAAGAGTCTATATGGCAAAAACGTTTGCTAAACGAGTTTCGAAGCGGAAAAGAAAAAGTGTTGATCTTACATCGGGACTCGATCTCAGTATTCTAAAGCTTACAGATGAGAAACTACTGAGAGGAGCTGAGCTTGAGAAAGTTAAGCTTAAGGACATTGTCGTTCGTAAACAAGTTCGAACAAAATTCAATGATGAATCTATCATGGAACTTGCTGATAATATTCGTGAAAATGGATTGATCCAGCCACTTGTTCTTCACAGGGAAGGAGATAAGTTCGTTCTTATTTGTGGAGAAAGACGTTTCCGAGCAATGTCTACAATTAAGGAAATGAAAGAAGCTCCTTGTTTTATACTTGAAAATAAAACAGATGAAGAACTCATGGCGATCCAGTTCTCTGAGAACTCTGCCAGAGAAGCTCTCCATTATATCGATCAAGCAGACAGTATTCTGGCTTACCAGAAAACAACTGGAGCCTCAGAAAGAAAGATCCAGGCAGCTCTTGGTGTTTCTAAATCAGAAGTTCACAGATGCCTTTTAATTGGGAAGCTACCTAAGACTGTTAAGGAAGCTGCTAAGAAGTTTAATATTGAAAAGTATGTTCTTCTTGAGTGGCAAAAGGTAACGAACCCAAAACTGAAAGCACGAATCAAGAAAAAGATCCTCTCGGGGGACTTAATTAAACGAGCAGAGCTAAAATCACTTATTAGTAAAGAGCCTCTTAGTAAAACAAGTCGTTCCAAGAAAGGGGGCAAGCTCCCTAAAGCGACCGCTTTCCTAAAAGGGAATATTCAAGACCAAATGGAGTCTTTGGATTATCAAACGAAGCTTGAGCTTAAAGAGCTGCTTGAAAAAAGTTTAAATTAGTTATTACCAGTTAGAGATATTGTCTGGATCTATCCCATCAGGATTAACAACATCATCATCTAATAAATCAGGGTCATTAGGATTTGGTTCCTCACAAGGATTTCCATTGGCTAGTTGAAGCCCAAAGTTTTCCTCTTCCATGATAGTGTATTCATCTTTGTTGCAATCGCATTTGGGGATCGAAACAGAAACGACTTCATCGCTATGAGCATCAAGGTCAGCAACTTTTTTCATATAGAGTTCCATGGAGATGTGGTATCTCGGACCTTGGAAGTAACGGGCCTTCATTTTAAGAATAGTATCGGCGGTAAATCTAAAGGCGACCGACTGACTCCCTTCTTTTGTTGTATAACAATGATATTTTGGAGGAGTCCAGGCGTCGTAACCAATGGCTCTTTGCCATTCATTATTACTTAAAAGGTCGAGCTCGAAACCGTCATCGATGTTCGACATGAAAGTATAATAACCTTCTTCTTGGTCATCTCTCAGTTTGATATATGACTCCATATCTAAACCAAACCACTCAACGAGAACGTCTCCATTTTCATCTTTTAGCATTTCACCGCTATTTTGCTCAAAACCTTTCGTGAAGTTTCTGGGTTCAATAGCAAGTTTACTCAAATAAATGTTCTCATTGATGAGTTTCCCTCTCACCATAAAATCATCAAGAACTTGAGAGTTCGGAGCTCCTTGATAAAGCTTTGCTCTGATGCCAGGAATATTAACGTCATCATCAAAAGGAGAGCATACAGAATTAAGGTATTGAATCAAGCGAACTTCGTAAGCAGCTTCTGCGGCAAGTTGCTGCTCATTATTTTCTTGTGAAGAGTCTTCAGTCTTGGGCTGACATGAATAAATGAAAAGAATAACAAAAATAAATCCTACATGACTTTTCATAAGACTCCCCCCTTGTGTCTGTGATTATTCTATAGAAATAAGTAAGAGAAATGGGGGAATCAGCGAAAATCAATACTTTAGCGAGTGTCAAAATTATTGATTCTCATCTTGAATTTGCCATGATTATGAGGCAGGTGGGTCTTGTGATTTCTTGAGGTCGAGCTGTTGGTTTACAAAGTCTAAGGACGGTCATTTTTTGTAAAAAGTATAGGCACTGACTAACTCTTGGACAGGTAAAGCCTCTCTAAACCTCGTTATTTTGAGTATATTTGGCCCTTTCTTTGCATATTAAGTGGGGAAGGAGAAAGTTGCGAATGCTTAGTTATAACAGAATGATTTTACTTTTTTCATTCACATTGCTTTTGAACGGAATAGTTCAAAGTGATGTTTTCGCTTTTGTTGAACAAGAGACTCCTTCCTATGTTGTTCCAGAAGAGATGATTATCTCTACAGACAAGAATTTTTACCAACAAAGAAGATACCAAGAGTTCAATCAAAAGCATGCTACGATCTTTAATAGGGTCAATAGCCGTTTGCAATTCTGGAGACAACAAGACCAGTGGGCAACGAGATTTGGTTTTGAGGACTCTGGTTTCTACTTTGAACAAGCCAGAAAGGAAAAGACTGAAATCGTTCAAAGCGAATTCTTTCGATATTTCCGTCGTCAAACTCAAGAGCCTCTTAAGGATCAACTTGAAGAGTGGCGAAGATCTGAAAACCGAGATGATATCATCGATGAAAATCGAAATATTACAAACTCTGAATCTGTTTTCATCTACGACAATTATAGCTACCAAACTTATGTTGATAAAAAAGAGCAAAAGTCTGAAAAACTTCAGAGTAGAAACGACAAAAAAGTACAAATTGCTAAGAACTACAAATTAAGGTTTAAGCCAAGAATTTTAAAAGGGATTCTTATCACTCAGTTTGATAACCCTTACTTAGATGTGAATAGTGTTGTTGGTGTTAACCAGCAAGTAGAAGTAAACCTTTCAAAGCATTACCAAAAAGTTGGGCTTTATGTTGCAGCGAACTTAAACTTTGGAGAGGAAAGATACCTCCTCAGTGTCGATAAAAGTCTAATGCCTGGATTTACTGTTCGTCTATCTGCACAAGAAGATAAGCTAAACAATATCAAATTTTCCGATTCGACCCTCCTTTCTTTCAATTTTTATTCAAAATTTTAAAGATTTTCCCGAGTTCTTTGTCTAAAATAGTCGAAAGACTTTTAGAGGAGAGTTCCCATGAACGACATTACGAGTAGCCCGCTCTACAAAGATGCACTATACCAACTGGAATCTGCTGCAGAGACAGCCAAAATAGATCCTAACGTGGTTGAAAGGTTGCGTTATCCCAAAAGAGCAATTCAGGTTTCAGTTCCTATTCGACTTGATGATGGGACTGTAAAAACTTTCGAAGGTTATAGAGTTCAGCATAATATGACCCTTGGACCAGGGAAGGGTGGGATACGTTTTCACGCACACGTCGATCTTTCAGAAACAGCCGCACTTGCAATGCTCATGACTTTTAAATGTGCACTAGTTGGTCTTCCGCTTGGAGGGGCTAAAGGTGGGGTTCGAGTAGATCCTACAAAGCTTTCGAGACAAGAACTTCAATCACTAACAAGAAGATACGCTATTGAGATAGGCCCTTTTATTGGTCCCGAGAATGACGTTCCTGCTCCAGATATCGGAACTGATGCTCAAACAATGGCATGGTTCATGGATACCTACTCTCAGATTGGAGGCTATGCGGTTCCCGGTGTTGTTACAGGTAAACCGATTGTTGTTGGTGGCTCCCTTGGTCGTGCCGATGCCACAGGTTTAGGAGTTTCCTACTGTATTCAATTTGCCTGTAAGAAACTTGGAGTTCAATTAACAGATAAAACCACAGTTGCCATTCATGGTTTTGGTAAAGTTGCGATGCCTGCTGCAGTGGACTTGAAAGATAAGTTTAACGCAAAAATCTGTGCTGTTTCAGATGTCTCAGGCGCTATTTATAATGAAAATGGGCTTAACCTAGATGAAATCATTGAATGGACAAAAAACCGAAATCTTCTCAAAGATTATAAAGGTGACTGTCAACAAATCTCCAACGAGGAACTTCTTAAACTAGACGTAGATATTCTTATTCCAGCTGCCATTGATAGTGTTATTACAGAAAACAATGCAGGCAATGTAAAAGCAAGAATCATAGCTGAAGGTGCTAATGGACCTGTTACCAAAGAAGCTGTTAAGATTATTGTTGAACGCGGTGGATATATTATCCCGGATATTCTTTGTAACGCTGGTGGTGTTATTGTAAGTTACTTTGAATGGGTTCAAGGTCTTCAGCAACATTTTTGGGACTTAGAGCAAATCAACAAAAAGCTTAAAGATGTTCTTTATGACGCCTTTGAAATTGTTCATAAAAACTCAGAAAAATTTAATGTTGATATGAAGCAAGCGGCGATGATTAGTTCGCTTCAGCGTCTCAGCAAGGCCATGCGTCTCCGGGGCATGTGGCCGTAAGTTTCAGGTTAATTTTCATCCTGAATACGTCAAACTTCGTCGGGAGCATCCTCATTTACCAAAGCGTAAACTCCGGTGCTCCCTCCTCGCTTTCCTTTTCAGTATAAAAATTTCCGCTGAAACTCCTGCTTCAATATTGAAATAGGTTAAGATCTTTATTCAGAGTTTGCCTTAATTCGCTTATAAGTTTGGGATGCAGACTTTTATAAATTCATTTCAGGTCATAGAGAATCAACACAGAAATTTTAAGATTTTTGGTTACACGACCAAAGGGATGCCAGGGCTTGAGGTCGTAGGATTTGGGAAATACGGACGACTTCTTAAAGAAAAAGTGATCTATTTCACTAAGAGCTGCGGTATTAAAGTTTCCAATCGTCGTTATGTAATTTGCCTAGAGGATGAAGAGTCACGCTCTCTTCAAAATGACCAATTGGCTTGGTTTGAAATTCCAACATTGATTCTCTTTTGGACATTAGCTGATGTCATTCCCTTAAAAGGGATCAATGATTGTTTTGCCAGTGGGAAAATTAAGGCCAATGGTTCTTTTGTTCATCACACTTTACCTCGAGAAGGGCAAAATCATATTTATATATCGGACGATTTTGTTGGTAATCTAAAAATAATTAGTTTTAAAGAAATAATTAAAGAGGCAAGTGAAGGAAAGAAATTAAGGCAGGTTATTTAACCTGCCTTAAAAATGATTAGTGACTTGTTTGAGAACCTTTAAAAGTAGAAGATTTCCACTGTCCGTGGTTTCCAACCATCTTAGGTCTTCCGAGTGGGATTTCTATAACTTCACCACTTTTAAGTGTTATAAGCATAGAACCCTCAGGAATATTTTTTTCACTCTGAGTGAGTTGGACATAGCGTTCACGGTACTTATCCATCGTCATTTTTCCAGCGTTTATAGTGACCTTACCACGGTTGTAAGTGTTGAACTCCAAAGTCGAATCATCTGACTTAATTGAGTCTCCATTATCAACATGACCAAGGACAACTTTCTTTGTTCTACCATTTATAGCGAAAGTTACAGATTTAACCTTGTGAGGAACGCTAATTCTTGCATTCAAGTCAAAAGTTGCTTGCCAGTAAGCAGGTCTTTTTAAGAGTTTATATGGGGCTCCACATTTAGTTCCTGGGTCTTTAGAAAAACAATTAAAAGAGAATTTCAATCCTTTTACTTGAGGAATAAACTTACTCCAATTCACTCTAGGAATTCTTGGAATATCAGACATTGTATAGATCTCACCCTCAAGGATCTTCTGACCCATGTCCCAAAGTGTTGTTCTGATTTCATCAAGTTGTCTTAATTTTTCTCTAAAATAAGTAACCTCTTTTTTATCTGTTACTAGAGAGAGTTTTTTTAGATGTTCTTGAATCGAAACCATACTATTTTCAACTTCAACGTAAGCATAATATGTATTTTTTAATAATGCGTGATCGATATCATTTTCTTGTTTTTCATAATCAAAATAAGGAACAAGATAATACTCAACAGGCGGAGCTGAGTGAAAGCTAAAATTTTCTAAGTAGTGACCGATTCCTTCAAGAACATCTTGGAACGAACTCTTCCCACCGTTAAATGATGAAGCGAGTTTCCCAAGATGCTGGGGACCACCACCTCCGTTCGCGTAGAATTTAAGTGTTGCCTTCTTACCAATTTTTCTTACGGCCTTAAGAAAGTTATTAATGCTGAATCTTGCACCGACTCCTTTTGAAGGAACTATAGGGTCAATTGGATCAACAGGAACTTTAGGTTCTTTTACTAAATCATCAAGTGGTTCATTATTAAAACCAGTATCTCTTTCAACTGCTGAGCTTGAACCCCAGTCGTCTCCCCAACCGTCATCCCAGTCATCGTCGTCTCCGCCACCCCAGTCGTCGTCATTATCATTATTATCATCATTGTCTCCCCAACCACCATCATCGTAATCATCACCATACTGACTTTCAGGAGGAGTTCCAATTTCAAATGAGGCCCTTAGGTTTTGTTTTTGCTCTTCAGTAAGATCACTAACAGTTAGAATTGCCGAAACAACTCCTTGTCTTCTCTGCCATGCTACATAGTGAGTTCCACAATATTTTTCAAATTTTTCGTACTCACCATTTTCAAGCATTGCTTGATATTCTTCTTTTAGTGAATCGTCTTTAATCATCTGTCGACCAAAGTTTGACTTAACCTTTAGAACTAGATTTAAAGTTGTATCGTTAAGTTTGAATTCTTTATCACCTCTAGCATCAAGGTTCATTCCAGGAAGTTTTCTACCTCTAAATTTTAATTGTGCGGCTATAAGACCTGAAATACTAAGAAGGTTATGCATTTCTTCTGTGTCTTGAATAAATTCAATATCAAAAGTTGTTTCAGGAACTCCAGCACCATTTGTTGTTGTCGTAAAAGAACCAAACCCATCATCAGAACCTACTGAATCTGCTGTCCCAGTTGCTGACGAATCAGGGTCATAAGCAGTTGTGTCTTCAACGCAAACTTTTTTATAGTTAAGAGGAAAGTTTTTATTAACACCACCACCGAGTCTGACATGAGTTGTCCCACCATGGTATTCGAGTTTGTTTCCAACTCCATACTCTTGAGCCGAACTTGTTTCCATCAAGAAGACTGCAAAAGTTAAAGCGATGAAGAACTGAAGAATTTTTTTAACGGGCATAAACTGTCCTTTAAGATTTTCCTTAGTGAGAAAGCCTGTAATTTTCGCCACAACATATTATTTATTACAGAGTATGCAAAATAGAAAGTGTTTAATGTAAGGAAATGTTAATAACTTGTAAAAAAGGGTTCCTTAAATAGACAGGATCCTTGTTAATTCGATTTGAGCTTCGATGTTCTCGCTTCTTCCTGTAAGACACTGTGGAAAAGATGTTAGGCCTACTTCTCCCGCAGTATAAGTTGTTACCATTGGCTCTTTGAAATGACTCAAAGATTGGCTTGCAAGAACACCCATTTCTGTTGCGATGAGTCGATCCATGGCAGAGGGGCTTCCTCCTCTTTGGATATGTCCGAGAATACAAACCTTCGATTGGATATTAAAGCGATCTTGAAGTTCTTTTTGGATGTTATAGGATCTGCCTTCTTTGCCACCTTCAGCAACAATTAGGATTGATCCTTTTTTTCCACGTTCTTCACCTTTTTTAATTTTGTCTCCAATTTCTTGGTAGGGGATTTCGTTACCTGGAACAATAACGTTTTCAGCACCGGTACAAATTCCAACCTTGAGGGCCAAAGATGATGAGTTTCTTCCCATGACTTCAATGAGGAAAACTCGATCATGGGAAAAGGCCGTGTCTCGAATTTTATCGACAGCTTCAACTGCTGTTTGAACGGCTGTATCGTGTCCGATAGTGTATTCAGTCCCAGAGATATCATTGTCTATTGTTCCTGGGATTCCAACGACAGGTACTTTGAAATCGTTGTAAAGTGCATAGGCTCCTTTAAAAGACCCATCTCCACCAATAACACAGAGACCCTTAATTTTTTCTTCTTCCAGTTTTTGAGCCGCAGCTTTTCTGAATTTTTTCTCATGAAACTTTAAGCAGCGAGAGCTTTGGAGGATAGTTCCTCCTCGTTGGATAATATTTCCAACAGAGGAAGCTGTTAGGTTAACGAAGTCTTTATTGAGAAGACCACTATAACCACGTTTGATCCCAACGACTTTATGACCTTGATAGAGCATGGATCTGGTGAACGCCCTGATTGCACAGTTCATTCCTGGGCTATCACCACCACTGGTTAATATCGCGTATTTTGCCATGCCTAGATATTACTTAATTATGATAAGGATGTCCCGTTAGAATTGTATGGGCCCGATATATCTGTTCCACTAGAATTAACCGACAGAGCTTGTGGGGAAGTGTCAGCGGTGACAATGAGAAGCATTGATATTCACTCTTCATCTTTTTCGTAAATCCCACAGCTCCAGAAATTACGAAAACGAGGCTTTTATTAAGTCTTTGAGATTGAGCTTCAATAAATTTACTAAAATCAATTGAATCGTTAAATTCTTTTCCCTTCTCAGTCAGTAAGAAGACTTGTTGTTTCTGATATTGAGAAAGGATATTTGTTAATTCTTGTTCTTCTTTTAAAATGTCTTCGGCGAATGTTTTGATTTCTTTTATTGAAACTTTTTTAATTTGCTTAAGATAATGAGCTTCGAGGGCTTCTAGGTTTTTATCTTTGTATTTACCAACGCAGATGATTTGGATTTCAGGAAGCATTAAAAATATTTTTTGAGATTATCTTCTTTTGTTTCTTCAATTTCATCTATCGATGAATAATAGTATTCATTTGGAATCTCAATCTGAGGATAAGATTTCCAAAGCATATCAAGGTCAAAAATGTCACGAGTCGTGTCTTGGAAAACGTGAACGATAATGTCACCGAGGTCAATGAGGATCCAGTCACCTTCATCAGTTCCCTCAATACTTTTTAAAGAGAGTTCCTTATCTTTAAAAGCCCTAGAAATAGCATTAGCAATAGAGTTCGCTTGAATCTTATTTTCAACAGAACCCAAGATAAAATAATCAGCGAGAGGGTTGAGGTTTTGTGTTTTATAAATCTTGAGATTTGTCCCTTTGAAGTGGGCAAGAATCCAAGCTGCGGCCTTAGCTGATTTCAGCGTATAATCTTCGGAAGTCCCAAAGATCTTAGCAACTTCATTTTCAATATAAGTATTCTGACTCATTGTTCACCCTCTAAAGCTAAAAACATAATTTCTTTCAATGTTTCGATATTCTTACCAGACACAGATGATATTGCTAAGACCTTTTTATCAGTCTCTTTTTCCATGGCCGAGATGTATTTGTCGATTTCTTCATCTGTCATAGCATCAATCTTAGTTAAGCATATGATTTCTTTCTTATTTCTTAGGTTTTCACTAAATTTTAAGAGTTCAGCTTTAATTGTGGCATAACTTTCAATTGCCTCGTATTCATCAATCAGCATTGAGCAATCAATTAAGTGGAGATAAGCCTTAGTTCGTTCGATGTGTTTAAGAAATTTAATACCAAGACCTTTCCCTTCGGCGGCATTTTCTATCAGTCCTGGGATATCAGCGACAACATAAGAGCTTTCTCTAAAAACCACCACACCGAGATTGGGTTCTAAGGTTGTGAAAGGATAGTCTGCAATTTTAGGTCGAGCAGCTGAAATGACTGAAATTAAAGTTGATTTTCCTGCATTCGGAAGTCCGACTAGTGCAATATCTGCAAGAAGTTTTAGTTCTAATTTGATTTCAAAGAGTTGACCGGGTTTTCCGTCTTGAGCATAGCTAGGGGTTTGATTTGTGGAAGATTTAAACTCCATATTCCCAAATCCACCTCGACCTCCAGTCGCGATTTTTTTTCTGTCTCCGTCTGAAGTTAAGTCAGCAAGCAGATCGCCTGTTTCTTTATCAAAAACCATTGTTCCCACAGGAACATGAATAATAAGATCTTCACCAAATTTCCCATCACATTGGCTGCCTGAGCCGTTTTCACCATTTTGCGCGTAGTATTTCTTTTTTCCGCGAAAATGGACCAGAGTATTAAGTCGATCAGTTGCCTCGAAGTAGACATCTCCACCACGGCCACCGTTTCCACCATCAGGTCCTCCACGAGGTACAAATTTCTCTCGTCGATAGCTAACACATCCGTGCCCGCCATCTCCTGATTTCACTTCAATTTCGACTTCATCTATAAACTTCAACAGTTATTCCTCTAGAGTGCTTCGGTTTTAACTTTCAGGTAGGCAAACAAGCCGAGGCAACGAGGCGTATAGCTTTGGATACGTCGCAGTTGCCGAGTGCGAAGTTTAACGACCCTGAGAGTTGAAACAGGAGTACTATAAACCAAAAAAAAAGGAAGCTGCAAACGGCTTCCTTTTAATATGAAAATAGTTCTTAAGTTCTATTTATGCAGAGACAACAGAAACCATTTTGGTTTTTCTGTTGTAGTGAGAAAACTTCACAGTTCCATCAGTAAGAGCGAAAAGAGTAAAGTCTTTCCCCATTCCAACACCTTGACCGGCGTGGAACTTAGTCCCTTTTTGACGAACGATGATATTCCCAGTTGTTACTGCTTCACCACCATATTTTTTAACACCACGATACTTCGGGTTTGAATCCCGACCGTTACTGGTTGAACCACCTGATTTCTTGTGAGCCATAGTTCTCTCCTAAATTATGCCTTCTTAGCAGTTTTCTTAGCTGTTTTTTTCGTTGCTTTCTTTTTTGCTGGAGCTTTTTTTTCAGCTTTCTTAGGAGCAGCTTTTTTAGTTTCTTTTTTTGCTGTTTCCTTCTTTGCTTTAGCTTCAGCTTTTGCAACCCCACCTTTTCCATCATTAACTTCAGTAATGAAAAGTCCAGTGTAGTGTTGTCTATGTCCGTTTTTCTTAACGTACTTACCTGGCTTTCTAGTAAGAACAACTTGTTTTCTTGAACGAGCTTGTCTCACAATTTTTGCCGTGATTTTTGCACCAGAAACTGTTGGAGTTCCAACTTGAATATTATCTCCACCAGTGAAAAGAACGTTTTCAAAAGTTACAGTCGAATCAACATCTCCCTCTAGCTTTTCAACATCAATAATATCACCAGCTTTCACTTTGTATTGGTGACCATTTATCTCTACTATTCCGTACATTTTATACTCCTAAAGGGCGTTTAAATTGTTTTGAACTCCTTCAATTACTAGATTTCACGGCAATATGTCAAATGCTGAAAACCGAGATTTTAAATTTTAATTTTCAAGAGGATTATTCCGAGGAGTGTCAAAAGAATTAATTTATAATTCAGTAAGGTATTCGTACTATGCGGTTTTACTACATTGTTCTCTTAGCTTCGACAGTATTGTTTATTCTCTCAGCTTGCGAAACCCAAGATTTGGCTCAGTTCGAGCAAGGTCATTACTCTTGTTATCTGGAAGACGCAAAGACTGAACACCGCCTTTGTATTGAGGTGAGGGCCGAGTCAGTTGAGGCTAAAGAGGCCTCTGAGCTTTGTGGAGCCTTGGGTGGTGAGTCAACGAAAATTGAATATGAATTTGGTGGCTGTGAGAACTCTGCGGCCGTTAGTGGTAAGTGTCATGCTTCAAGCGGGGATATTACCTCGAGCCTGCTGTTTTATTATCCTCAATATGATGAAGCTTCGGCGGAGGAATATTGCGAGGGTCTCGGATCTCCTTATCAATGGTCTGCAGATGGGTCGGTGAATTTAACTCAAGAAGTTTTCGCAAAGGAAGATATTGAAGAAGAGTTAACACTGAAAGATCTTATTAACGATAAAATCGTTAAGTTTCCTTAAATTCCAATCGCTGCTGAAATTACTCCGAAATAAATTAACAATCCAGTGATATCAACAATTGTTGTGATGGCAGGGCTAGCTGCGACGGCAGGGTCTCCTCCAAACCTTTTTACGACAAGCGGAAGTCCAGCGCCAACCATGGCCGATGAAATAATTTGAAGGGCAATCGCTATTGAAATAAAGAGTGCGATAAAAGGGAGTGAATAACCTTCAGGCGTTTCAATATAAGCAGAGAGATAGGCAATTTTTAGAAAGACAACAACTCCAACGCATATAGAAAGTAGAAAAGAAATCTTAGCTTCTTTAAAAACAATTTTAATCCAGTCGGTATCTTTGATTTCTCCAAGTGCGGAAGCTCGGATAACAACGGTTGCTGCTTGGGAACCAGAATTCCCACCCGTTGCTGCCATCATGGGCATATAGAGAGCAAGTATAATCAGAGTTTCGAGCATGCCTTGGTAGTGATGAATGATAACTCCTGAAACAAGTCCAATCATCGCAAGACCAACAATCCATGCGACTCGTTTTTTAAAATGATAAAACGTAGAGGTGTCCATATAACCGATATCATCTTCGGTTGGGACGATCCCCATGAATTTCTCCATATCTTCGGTTTGTTCTGCACGAATAATATCAAGAGCGTCGTCATGGTGAACAATACCAACAAGTTGTTGGTAGTCATTGAGAACGGGTATCGCGACGAGGTCATATTTCTCAATTTTATTAGCAACTGATTCTCGATCTTCATAAACAGCCGCGTAGACAAAAAGTTCGTTGATGAGGTCTTTGATTTCTGTTTTAGGATCTGCATAAAGAAGATCTTTTAAACTTAAAATTCCTTGTAGCTTCATGAGGTCATTGACGACATAAAGGTAGTAGATCATCTGTTTCGAGGGAGCATCATGCCTGAGTTTTGCGATAGCTTCTTCAGCCGTACTTTCCAGTAGGATCGTTGCAAAGTCGGTATTCATAATCCCACCGGCTGTTTCCGGAGGATAAGCACTTAACGCGATAACATCTTCTCTGGTTTTTTTATCGAGATAGGGAATAAATTCAGTTTGTTCATCTATGGAAAGTTCTTGATAAAGATCTGCCCTGACATCCGAAAACATATGAGGAAATATTCTTGCGAACTTTGCATGCTTAATATTCCGATAGAGCTTTAATTGTCTTTCAAGGTCAAACTCCGAAATGATTCTTCCAACGGTTTCATAATCAAGAAGATCGAAAAACTTCTCAATTTCTTCATCTGATTTCTCTTGAAGAAATTCGACAACCTGAGCAACAGGCATCTCTGTTAACATTTCTGTGAGCTTCTCAATATTCTCTTGTTGAACTAACGACTCGAGGATATTCGAGGGCTCATTTTCTTTTATTTGATCCACATATTAATTTTAGTAAATAAGTCTTGATTCGGTGCGAATAGGAACAATTTTCAATAGTTAGTCGATCGACTCGCCTAATTGGAGGCGATAAGTTTTTAATAAACGGAGAAAAACACTATGGGCTGAAAGAAGGGAAATAATCAAACCGACCTTCCCATCGAGGATTCCGAGTTGGAGGAAGTAATGGCGAATAAATCTTGCGAGGGGTTTGATAGCAAATTGATAAGGTCGGACTTTTACTTTACCAAGTCGGTCTTTTGCTCCCAAGGTGGTGTAGCTATCCATCTTTTCTAAATAAATCTGTAAATTTTTATAAGTGTAATGATTGAGAAGATTTTTGAGTCTTGTCTTGGAACCGCTGAAATCAAGTCGCTCATGAACGGTTTTTGAATGAAAGCTTGTTTCATTTCGATTAAAAATCCGAACCACCCAATCATTTTGCCAACCTGAAAAAAGAACCTTGGTATCCATGAAATAATTTTGCCGTCGAACCTCAAAAACCTCTTTAGGGTTTTTGAGCTCTAATGACATGAGCTCTAATTTTAATTGCTTGCTAAGCTCTTCATCAGCATCAACCCATAAAATCCAATCGTGCTTTGCCTGTTTAATCGCGTTGATTTTGGTTTGGGTGAACCCTTCCCATTCCACTTCAAGAAGCTTCACATTTGAGAAGACCTTAGCGATGTCTTTGGTTCGATCTGTACTGCCAGAATCCACCACGAGGATTTCATCTACGTGCTCAAGCGATGCCAAACAGCGTGAAATGTTGGTTTCCTCATTCTTTGTGAGCACTAGGGCAGATATTTGCATTACATCCATAGATCTTTATTGTAGTATAGGGAACTTATGATGACGATCGAAGAAGCCCTTAAACAACGCATTTTGGTGATTGATGGTGCCATGGGTACCATGATTCAACGCTACAAGTTACAAGAAGAAGATTATCGTGGAGAGAGGTTTAAGGATTACCCTTCCCCGCTAAAAGGGAATAACGACCTTCTTTCGCTTACAAAACCAGAAGTCATCTCAGAAATTCACGAAAAATACCTTCAAGCTGGCGCAGATATCATTGAAACAAATACCTTTAACTGCACAAGTATCTCAATGGAAGATTACAACATGCAGGACATGGTTACTGAACTGAATGTTGCTGCCGTAAAGCTTGCAAAGGCTGCTACTGAAAAGTTTAGCACTCCTGAAAAACCAAGATGGGTTGCTGGTTCAATTGGACCTATGAATAAAACGGCTTCTCTCTCTCCCGATGTAAACCGCCCTGGCTATAGAGCTGTAAATTTTGAACAACTTCATAAATCCTATACTGAACAAATTAAAGCTTTGGTTGAGACTGGCGTTGATATTCTTCTCGTTGAAACAATCTTTGATACGCTTAATTGCAAAGCTGCTTTAAAAGCGATTGCTGACTACTTTGAAGTAACCGGTAAAAAGCTACCAGTTATGATCTCCGGAACGATTACTGATGACAGTGGAAGAATTCTTTCAGGACAGACACTTGGGGCTTTTCTTTATTCTGTAATGCATTTCCCAATGCTCTCTATAGGACTTAACTGTGCTTTTGGTGCTGATAAGATGGCACCTTATATTGAGGAGCTTTCAAATATTGCTCCAAGCTTCACTTCTGCCCATCCTAATGCCGGACTTCCAAATGAAATGGGAGAGTATGATCACACCCCTGAGCATATGGGAGAGATCATCGAAGGCTTTATCAAAAAAGGTCATTTGAACATCATTGGAGGTTGTTGTGGAACATCTGATGAACACATTAAAGTTATTGCTGAGATTGCAGCTAAATACCCTCCAAGAAAAGTTCCTGAATTTAAGCCAAGCTTTAAAGCCAGTGGTCTAGAACCTCTTCAAGTTTTTGAAGGAAGTAACTTCATAAATGTTGGAGAGAGAACGAACGTTACTGGTTCAGCTAAGTTTAGAAAGCTCATTGAAAAAGAAGATTACGAGAGTGCTTTAAGCGTTGCCCGAGATCAGGTTGAAGGGGGAGCTCAAATCATCGACGTCAACATGGACGAGGGGATGATTGATTCTGTTGCAGCCATGCGAGAATTTCTCAACATGATTGCCAGTGATCCTGATATTTCTCGAGTTCCGGTCATGATTGATTCATCGAAGTGGGAAGTGATTGAAGCGGGTCTTCAATGTATTCAAGGTCGTGGTGTCGTTAATTCCATTTCACTGAAAGAAGGTGAAGAAGAATTTATTGAAAAGGCCCGACTGATTAAAAAATATGGAGCCAGTGCTGTCGTCATGGCCTTTGATGAGACGGGACAAGCTGATACTTACGAACGTCGGATTGAAATCTGCGAACGGGCGTACAAAATTCTAACGGAGAAAGTAAATTTTTCTCCTGCTGCTATTATCTTTGATCCCAATATTCTTGCGATTGCAACGGGTATAGAGGAACACAATAATTATGCTGTTGATTTTATCAATGCGACGAAGTGGATAAAAGAAAATCTTCCTTACGCCAAAGTAAGTGGAGGGGTGAGTAACCTTTCTTTCTCTTTTCGAGGAAATAATATTGTAAGAGAAGCCATTCACTCAGTGTTTCTTTATTACGCAACAAAAGTTGGAATGGATATGGGGATTGTTAACCCAACCATGCTGACAATTTATGAAGATATTCCAAAAGATCTTTTAGAGCATGTAGAAGATGTAGTTCTTAACCGTAGAGAAGATGCGACAGAGCGATTGGTCGACTTTGCCTCGAAGGTTAAAGGCGAAGTTAAAACCAAAGCGAAAGATCTCGAATGGAGAAAGCAATCTATTGAAAAACGTCTTGAGCACTCACTTGTAAAAGGTGTGCTTGATTTTATCGTTGAAGATACGATGGAAGCTCTTGAGAAGTATAAAGAGCCGATTAAGGTTATCGAAGGTCCCTTAATGGGAGGGATGTCAGTTGTTGGAGATCTCTTTGGAGCAGGGAAGATGTTTCTTCCTCAAGTTGTAAAAAGTGCTCGGGCCATGAAGAAGTCCGTAGCTGTTCTTGAGCCATACCTTGAGGCTGCTAAAAGTAAAAACGATGTTCGGCGAGCAGGAAAAATCCTCATGGCCACCGTAAAAGGTGATGTTCACGATATTGGAAAGAATATTGTTGGAGTTGTCCTGGCCTGTAATAACTATGAAGTTATTGATATGGGAGTCATGGTTCCCTATGAAAAAATTCTTGATAAAGCGAAAGAAGAAGATGTTGATATCATTGGGTTGAGTGGTCTGATCACTCCATCATTAGATGAAATGGTGACCGTTGCCGAAAAACTTGAAGAGGGTGAGTGGAAAACTCCATTGATGGTTGGGGGAGCGACAACTTCTAGAATTCATACCGCTGTTAAGATTAATCCTAAGTACTCAGGTCTTGTGGTCCATGTTTCAGATGCTTCTCGGTCGGTAACGACGGCCGGAAGAATTTTAGGACACCATGATGAATATAAAGTTGAGCTTGAAGATCAATATGAAAAGCTTGCAGCGAATCATCATAGAAACAAAGAAGTTAAAAACTTAATCTCAATTGAAGAGGCAAGAGAAAATAAAACGAAGATCAACTGGGATGAATTTACAACAGTCACTCCGGACTTCACAGGTTGCAAGGTTTTTCAAAATACCACCGTTGAAGAGTTAATCCCTTATATCGACTGGACTCCTTTTTTTACAACCTGGAGACTTCGAGGACAGTTCCCTAAAATCTTTGATGACGATGTTGTCGGAGTTGAAGCAAGAAAACTTTATGATGATGCTCGTTCGCTTTTAACAGAGATTTCAATTAGAAGTCATTTAAAACCTCGGGCTGTGATTGGTTTTTATAAAGCGGTTTCAGAGGGTGATGATGTTAGATTGGTTGATGAAAATCTCACTTTTAATATGCTTCGAAGTCAGAGAAAAATGACAGAAGCCGATTCTCCAAATTCTTGTTTGGCGGACTTTGTAGCTCCTGAGTCATCAGGGTATGAAGATTATATAGGTTGTTTTGCCGTAAGTTCAGGTTCAGAAGTTGAAGCCCTTTCAAAAAAATATGAACAAGAAGGTGATGATTATAATGCCATTATGGTTAAGGCCTTAGCCGATAGGATCGCAGAAGCTTATGCTGAATATATGCATGAGAGAGTTCGAAAAAAGATTTGGGGGTACGCTCCTGAAGAGGTCCTTACGAACCAAGATCTCATTCGCGAAAAATATAAAGGAATAAGACCGGCACCTGGTTATGCGGCTTGTCCTGATCACAGTGAAAAAGCCAAAATTTTCGGTTTGATGAATGTTCCTGAAAATATCGGAGTGACTCTTACTGAGCACTTTGCGATGAACCCTCCTTCAAGTGTTTGTGGTTGGTATTTTTCTCACCCACAATCGCGATACTTTAATGTGGGAGCTTTAGGTGATGACCAATTAGCAGATTATGCAAAAAGAAAAAATATGAAAGTTGATGAAGTAAGGAGATGGCTATAATGAAGGGTATTATACTTGCAGGAGGCTCTGGAACGAGACTCTATCCAGCGACGAACTCAATTTCAAAACAACTCCTACCAATCTATGACAAACCCATGATTTATTATCCCTTATCAACATTGATGTTGGCAGGGATTCAAGAAATCCTAGTCATTTCAACTCCTCAAGACTTACCTAATTTTGAAAGACTGCTTGGAGATGGATCTAAATTTGGAATTAAATTAAGTTATGCTGAGCAACCAAGCCCGGATGGACTTGCCCAGGCTTTTATCATTGGAGAGGATTTCATTGGAGGAGATTCTGCTTGTCTCGTACTAGGCGATAATATCTTCTACGGTGATAGTCTTTCTCGTAAGTTAAAGTCGGCAGCTTCCCAAGAAAATGGAGCAACGGTCTTCGCATACCGAGTAAAAGATCCGGAAAGATATGGAGTTGTTGAACTAGGCGAGGGGAATATTGCGAAAACGATTGAAGAAAAGCCATTGAAGCCAAAATCTAACTTTGCAGTAACGGGTTTGTACTTTTATGACAATGAAGTTGTTAAACTCGCTAAGAACCTTAAGCCTTCAGCTAGAGGTGAGTTGGAAATCACTGATCTTAATCGATTGTATCTTGAAAAAGGAAACTTAAAGGTTGAAACACTTTCTCGAGGGTACGCTTGGTTTGATTCAGGAACTCATGACAGTCTTTTGGAATCTTCTAACTTTGTTGCGACAGTTGAAAAGCGTCAGTCTCTTAAAATCTCTTGCCCAGAAGAGATTGCTTACCGCGAAGGTTGGATTTCAAATGAAAGTCTAATGGAACAGGGTGAGTTCTTAAAGAAAAATCAATATGGTCAATACCTGATGGCTGTCGCTAGAGGCGAAATTTAAATGTTTGAAAAAACGCCTTTAAAAGACGCTTTAATATACCGTCCTCCATTTTTTAAAGATGACAGGGGTTGGTTTACTGAGAGTTATAATAAAAAACATTTTGAAGCGCAGGGTATTAATGAAGCCTTTGTACAGGACAACCGTTCTTTCTCAAAGAAAGGAACTCTAAGAGGGTTACATTATCAGTCTGGTAGTTCTGCTCAAGCTAAGTTGGTAGGGGTAATTAAAGGAGAGGTCTTTGATGTCGCTGTTGATCTCCGAGAAAGTTCTCCCACTTTTAAACAATGGTATGGCGTAAATCTAAAAGGAGGAGATGGAACCTACTTCTATGTCCCTAGAGGTTTTGCTCATGGCTTCGTTGTTCTAAGTGATGAGGCTGAATTTTATTATAAGTGTGACAACTTTTATAATAAAGAGTCAGAGAGGGGGGTGCTTTTCAATGACCCCGAGTTAAATATTGATTGGAAGCTAGAGGGTGATTTCATTTTGTCTGAAAAAGACCGTGAACTTCCCCATTTAAAAGATGCTGAATATTTCTCATGAAGGTCGTAGTCTTTGGAGCTGGGGGACAGCTCGGAAAATGTTTTAAAAAGCTTGAATCGCAACATCCTGATAAGGATTTCTCTTTTGTTTCCCGAGAAGATTTATCAATAACTGAAGAAGAAAAGTTAAGAAATTACTTAAAGAATATCTCTCCTGAAATTGTAATTAATTGCGCTGCTTACACGAAGGTTGATCAGGCAGAAACTGATAAATCAAATTGTGAAAAAGTAAATGCTGATGCGGTTAAAAATCTTGCAGAGCTTGTAAAACAAAATAATTCTTTTCTTATCCACTTTTCAACCGACTACGTTTTTGATGGAAGCAAAGGAGCTCCTTACAATGAAGCCGATGCTTGTAAGCCTATTAATTTTTATGGAGAGTCAAAACGTCGAGGAGAAGAGGCCATTATAAAATCAGACTGCGATTATATGATCTTTAGAACCTCGTGGGTTTACTCAGAGTTTGGAAACAACTTTGTTAAAACTATTTTGAGATTAGGAAGTGAGAGAGAGGAAATAGGAATCGTATCAGATCAATTGGGATCACCTACAAATGCGAATGACCTTGCTGAAGCTGTTATGGAGATCATAGATCAAGGTGAACTCAAGAAGAAAGTAGGGATTTATCATTATACTAATGATGGAAAAACCTCATGGTATGAATTCTCTAAAGAAATTGCGAGAATTTGGGGACTTAATGTAAAGATAAACCCTATAAAAACTGTAGATTTTCCAACTGATGCTGCTAGACCCCTTTATTCTGTGTTGAATAAGGATAAAATTACTTCTACGACAAATGTAGTATTGAAGTATTGGAAAGACTCTTTGAAGGAACTAAAAAATGACCTCTAAAAATATTATTCTAACAGGTTGTGCAGGATTTATTGGCTCTAACTTTGTAAATACAATAGCAAAGGCAAACCCTGAAATTAATTTTTCAATTATTGATGCCCTGACTTATGCTGGACGCTTTGAAAATATTGAACAAACAGTTAAAGAACATGAACATCTCGATTTTTACAAAGTTGATATAAGAGACTCCGAAAAAATTGAAACGACTTTTCAAAAAATTCAACCTGATGGTGTTATTCACTTTGCAGCGGAGTCGCACGTTGATCGTTCAATTGAAAACCCTAATATTTTTGTTGAAACGAATATCTTAGGAACGCTGAATCTTCTTAATGCTTCATTAAAGATCTTTGAAAAGTCGAAACCTGAGTTTAGGTTTGTTCACGTGAGTACGGATGAAGTTTATGGATCTCTTTCTGAAACAGATCCCGCTTTTACAGAAAAAACTCCCTTGGCTCCGAATAGCCCTTATAGCGCAAGTAAAACAGGATCGGATCTTATGGCCCGGGCTTATTTTGAGACTTATAAATTTCCCGTAATGACGACAAGATGTTCAAACAATTACGGACCACTTCAGTTTCCAGAGAAGCTAATCCCTTTAATGATCTCTAATGCATTAAAAGATAAAAATCTCCCAGTGTATGGAGATGGAAAAAATATCAGAGATTGGATTTTTGTTGATGATCACAATCGTGGAATCTGGGAAGTTTTTCTAAAAGGGAAAGCAGGCGAGGTTTATAATTTTGGAGGAGACTCTGAAAAAAGAAATCTCGATGTCGTTAAAACAATTTTAAAAATCCTTGATAAACCAGAGAGCCTTATCGAGTTTGTTGAAGATCGGAAAGGTCATGACTGGCGTTATGCCATCGATTTTTCTAAGGCTGAAAAAGAACTTGGTTGGAAGCCTTCTGTTACTTTCGAAGAAGGTATTCAGAAAACTGTTGATTGGTACTTAGAGAACAAAGACTTCTTAGCCTAGTCTTCTTTGCTGAGATCCCAAAGCTTTCTGTATTCATTATTGCCTTGGATCAGCTCTTGGTGTGTCCCACTCTCTATAATTTTTCCTGCTTTCATGACAACTATTTTGTCATAATTCTGAATAGTTGAGAGCCTATGAGCGACAGCAATGACGGTTTGATCTTCAGAAACTTGTTCAAGGGCCTTTTGGACAATTCTTTCTGATTCATTATCGAGAGCCGATGTTGCTTCATCAAATAAATAAATAGGAGCTTTTCGTAGAAATGCCCGAGCAATAGTTAATCTCTGGCATTGACCACCAGAGAGTTTGAGACCTCGGTCTCCTATTGATGTTTCAAGACCTTTAGGAAGTTTGTCTATAAACTCTTTGGCGTAAGAGACTTCAATAGCTTTTTTGATTTCTTCCTCACTAAAGTTACCACCAACGGTGAGATTCTCTCTTACGGTATCGTTAAAAAGGAAAATGTCCTGACTAACAAGTGCAAAATTATCTCTTAGTGTTTTTAGCGGAATTGACTTGATATCATGACCATCAATTAGGATTTGACCCTCTTGTATATTGTAAAGTCTTAAGAGAAGGTTTACTAAGGTTGATTTTCCAGAACCAGACAAACCAACAAGAGCAACTCTTTGACCTTTATTAATAGTAAGATTGAAGTCAGAGATGACGTTTTCTTCTCCGTAGGAAAAATTAACATTTTTGAATTCAATTCTTGATTTAAAAGTTGTGAAGTCGACAGAGCCCTCATCGATTTCGTTGTCTTGATCAAGAATTGTAAAAAGCCTATCGCCTGCAGCTTTGGCAGTATTCAGCTTCACATTAGCAGAAGAAAATTTTCTAATGGGGTCCATAATCATTGCCATGGCACCAATAAAAGAAACAAAGGCTCCAGTTGTGAGGTGTCCTCGGGCAATTCTGTGATGAGCAAAAACAATAATACCAGCGAACATTAAGGCTCCAACAGTTTCAATAAGTGGGTGAGCGTGTTCCTCAACTGAAATATGCTTTTTTCTGTTACTGATATAGGTTTGTTGGGATTCATCAAACCTTTGATTAACGTAGTCCTGTAGGTTGAAAGCCTTAACCATTTTCTGACCGATCACTCCTTCCGTAATATTTTGAGTCATTTCTGCAAGGTTTTCCTGAAAGCGAGAAGCATAAACACGAATGAGTGAGCCTGATTTATTAAAAATTAAAAGGAATAAGGGAAGAACAATAAAAATGGCTAAAGTTAGTTGGTAGTCGTGATAAAGAGCGACACCAAAAAGAAGAATGGCAGTTAGAGGCTCTCGAACCATATCAAGGGAATGTTTAAAAGATTCAGAAAAAATAATAGTGTCGATGGTTGTTTTAGAGAGCATTTCTCCGGTTTTTTGATCGCTATAATAAGAGACTGGAACATTGTGAAGTTTCTTGTAGATAAGTTTTCTTAATTCATATGTGATGTTTTCCATCGTGGTTTTCATCCCATAAAAATGGAAAAATCGAAAGGGATAGTTTATTAAGGCGAGAGCAAAAATAACTCCAGCAAGTTTAAGAGCATCATCAAAGGAAGCGCCCTGACCAAAGCCTTTATCAAAAATAGGTTTTACAAGATAGGCTTGATAGGCTTTGATGGCGGCGAGAGGTATTGAGCATAAAAAGGCCAGGATGGCCCTGGACTTATACTTTTCAACGTAAGGCCATATTCTCTTCAGCTGTTCGAACATTAATTCAATTCTCTCCGGTTTATAAAAGTATTTTATCGCT
The DNA here is from genome assembly GCA_030426585.1 of Bacteriovoracia bacterium. Classification (GTDB taxonomy): domain Bacteria; phylum Bdellovibrionota; class Bacteriovoracia; order Bacteriovoracales; family Bacteriovoracaceae; genus JAUHYH01. The sequence continues at coordinate 21,834 of JAUHYH010000002.1, read as the reverse complement.
TTGGTAAAAGTGAGTAAAACAAAATAACACGAAGCGCTAAATTGTTATTCATATTTTGATGGGAGTGGTATCTTAGAAAGATACTTATGACAAAAGAAGATTATAGAAAACTGAAGATTCTGGTCACAGGACCCTATGAAGAAAATTATAACCGGACTAGAATTCTTCTGGATGGTCTTAAGGCCAGAGGGCACGATGTGCGTGAGCATCCGATTAAAGATGATGGAGAATTGCTTTATAAACTTTCTCAAGATGTAGACTTCGTTTTTGTACCTTGTTTTATGCACAAGTACGTCCCATTTATTAATAAGAATGTGAATTGTCCTGTTGTATTCGATCCCCTGATATCTAAGTGGATCACAAATGTTCTTGATTACAAAAAAGTAAGCCGATTTAGTTTAAGAGCTTTAAAAGATCGTTACAGAGATCATCAGGCGATGAAGCATTCAGATCTCGTTATTATTGACACTCATGAACGAAAAAAGATGTTTGAGGAGATGTTTGATCTCCCTGATTCTGATATTAAAGTCGTTTATGTCGGGTCAAATACAAAGGATTTTAAACCGCTTGAAAGACAAACGAATTCAAACTTTGAAGTAGGTTTTGTTGGTGGTTTTATTCCTCTCCAAGGTGTTAAGAAAATTGTTAAGACAGCTCGAATTATGAAAACAGAAAGAGTTCGTTTTACCTTAATTGGAACTGGCCATGAATACGAAGAAGTTAAAAATCTTGTAAAGAAAGAGAATAATATCATTTTAAAAGGTTGGATTCCCTATAAAGATTTGAATACGGAAATTAATCGATTTGATCTCTGTTTAGGTATTTTTGGTGATTCAATAAAAGCATCATCAGTAATACCGAATAAAATTTTTCATTACGCAAGTTCTGGTAGACCAATTCTGACAATGGATTCAGAGGCGATTAAAGAGCTTTTTACAAATCGAAAAGATATTTTTCTTTGCAAAAACAATCCTCAAGATATGGCCGCGGAAATTCGTAGAATTAAAAATTCACCAGAAGAACTCGATTTTGTTTCAAAAGAAGGGCATAAGCTTGTCGATGAGCAGTTCAACGAGATCTGTATTGCTAAGCAATTTGAAGAAGCAGTTAAAGGTATTCTTCAACCTTCTGAAGAATAGCTTTTCCTCTCTCAACTTCAGAATGATATTTTTTTAAATGTTCAAAACCATTCAGTGCTATTTCTTGAGCTTCTTTAGGATGGTCTAGGTAATATTGGCAAAGCTCTTCTAAGTCACTCAAATCATCTTTGCAAAATAATGCCGTTTCCTTGTGAGTGAAATCATTTGGGATTTCAATTTGCATTTTTTGAGAAAGCATCAACGTTTTGACAGCAGGGATTTCCCAATAACGGACACAATCCCAACCTCCACCTCTAAAGTTTAGCGAGATTCTACTTTGAGCAAGTGCTTTCAAGTAAAGATTTCCTTTGTGAGGAAATTTCTTGAAGTCGATTCCGAGGATACTTCCATTCTCTTTGCAATCAAATTGATCTTGAATGATTTTTAAAACTTGAGTCCGAATAGGGTGGGATTCTGTTGCCCAAAAAGTAACGTCATATTTCTTACCAAAAACTCTATTGTTAAAATATTCCAGATGATCAAAATTAAACCCAAAAGGCATAGGGAAAACGTTTTTGTCATATTTTTTCACCAGTAATTTTTCTCTTTTGAAAATAAAATCAAAAGGTCTTTTGGATACAACTTTATTGTAGAGCTCAGGAAACCCAAGTCTGTCTAGGTCTCCACCTATTTCGGGACGATCGCCTCCATCAATAAAACCGACAGGAACATTATCAGCAATTTGAGGAAGTAATTTTAGGTAATGCTTAAATGCTCTCGGATTACAGGTTCCGACTATAACGGCATCAATTTTGGATTTATTCAGCTGACCAAGCAGTGAGGGGATAATTGAGTTCTTAACGTATCCAAAGTTTTTTGGGTATTCCTTTACAGAAAAATGAAATTTCTTGTTCCACGGGGAGTCAATAACTTGCTCAGATCCTAGGATTTTAGATAAGCCGTTGAAGGCAATATCTTGTAAGTAGTCGGCCTTACGTGAGTTGATATAAAGAACTCGCATCAGATGAGTTTCCAACTTTTGGGACAAATATCCTTTGATGATCTTTTTTGATCCCATGTTTTAGGAGCAATAACGATTTTATCATGATTATTACCTAGATAAGCTCCCCACCAGCTGAAAGAACTATTTGCGATAATATTGTGTTTACAAAGACTCATGAGTCGCATGTCTTCATAGTTAGTATCTATTGAACCCTTTCTGTCTACAATTGTTGTGTTAGCTTCAAGTCCAAAATTTTTTGTCACCCATTCAGGTTCGTCCGAAAAAATAAAAAAATAGGGATTTTTGTCTCTGAAGTGATCAATCGCTTTTTTATAGTACTCTGGAGTACAAATTTTTTGATTAAAGGGATTTTTTAAATAATCTCCTCTTCGAACATGGATACAAACACTATTTTCTTGGTTAAGAATTTGTTGAGAGTAGGTTTCGCCGCTTGGGGTCCATTTCGTTTGAAACGTCAGAGCCTCAAGGACTTCTTTTTTATAATCATTAAAATAGTTTGAGTTTTGCCAATATCCCCTGAGGTAAACATTTTCACCGGGAGCAAGATACTCTGGATGAAACCTTGTAGTGTCTTCTTTTATATAGAGCGACCATTGTGGAGCAATTTTTCTAAAGATTTTGCTACGTAAGCTTTTTTGAAATTTTTTAGGAAGAGACTCGAGTTCTTTTGGTAATATTTGATCTGGCGTGACTCCAAAAATATCAAGACCGTAAGGCCAAGGAGTAAATCCCTCTGGTTGATCTTTTTTTTCGAGAAACTGCTTATCGAGATAGTACTGATTTTTTGTTCGAAGAGCAGTAGCTAAAGCAAATGCATACTGAAACATTTGATTTCCAAGACCTCCTGCAAGTTCGGCAATAATCACTTTTGATAAACTCCAGAAAGATAAAAGCTACTTTTTAAATGTTCAATTGGAGAGAGTTCCCATGAAATATCATTACGAGCATTTTGAAACTCTTTGAAATATTCAACGTTATCCACTTCTCCAAACTGGCTTTGAAAAGCTATGAGAAAGTTTTTAGGGTTGATGATGTTCATAAAAGCTTTTCTAAGATCTAAGTTACATTCAGAAAGAGACCAAGTTGCAATGAAAAGTGTTCTTTCCCAGTTGAAAGAAGTTACTGACTTTTCAAGTGACTCTATTGAATCGACAAGGTGAACTTTTTCATCCACTGGAATTGTCTTCGCTTTTTCTGTAAGTGGTTGCTTGTGACTTTTTAAAAAATATTCCTGAAGATATGAAAACTCAGGTAGATCAAAGATAACGTAATCTCCTTGAAATTCGAGGTCATAAGCGAGTCGACAGGTGTTTCCATAACCACCACCAAACTCAATAATATGATCAATTTTAGAAAAATCTTTAATTCTATCGAGTAAGAAAGAGAGATTATATAGCTGGTGAACGGTGTTTCCGTCTAGGTTTGTTCCAGAGAAAGGGTAGGCCCTTCCAACAACTGCAGGACTTGCATTATTGAAGTAAGCCTTCTTTTTTACCGCCTCCAATTCAAGCGGCTTAGGTTCACAAAACATTGTGTGCATGATGACTTCCCAAGTGAGGAACTTTCTAGGGTCATCATTTTGAATAAGTTCTCTAAGTTGTCGCCGATTCTGATTCCAGGTTTCAGTCGATTTCAAGTGACTGGGAGGGATAGGATCTAAAGAACTCACCTGGGTTCTTAGTTGTTCGGCATTGAGTTTCTCTTGTTGCGTCATCTCTGGGAGCTGAGTTTCCCTAAATTTCTTTCTCTTGTAACGATTAAGATATTTTTTAATCATGAAACGGTCCTAATTTATGTGAGTTGTTCATAGACTATAATCAATTTTTTAAAGGAAAAATAGATAATCTCTAAATAAAAAGCTATATTAAGTCCTTAATTATGAGCAACTTAGTCAATGTCATTTTGTGTGGTGGGTCAGGTAGTCGCCTATGGCCATTGAGCCGTCCAAAATACCCAAAACAGTTCGTGAAGGTTTTTGGCGGGAAGTCGCTACTCCAATTAACAGCTGAAAGAAATTCAAATATTGCCGACTCTTTTTTGATTGTTGTGGCTGAGGATATGTACCACCATGCTGTTAATCAGTTGGAAGAATTATCAATTTACAAAGAAAAAGAATTTCAATTCCTTTGTGAACCGGTTGGGAAAAATACTCTGCCGGCAATTTTGCTTGCAAGCTTCCATGCCAGTGATGATGACCAACTTTTTATCACTCCTTCGGATCAAGTCATCGAAAACCTAGAGAGTTATGAAGAGTGTGTTAGAAAAGGAAGGGAACTGGCTTCAACTGGTAAAATAAATACCTTTGGAATTAAACCCCGATCTGCTCATACTGGATTTGGATATATTGAGGCAAATGGTAACGAAATAAAATCTTTTAAAGAGAAACCAAATAAAGAGGTTGCAGAGCAATACCTTCAAAGTGGAAATTATCTCTGGAACGCAGGTTTGTTTCTGGCCTCCAAGAAAACTTTCTTAGAGCAAGCAAAAGAGTTATCTCCTAAGATTTATGAACAAGTAAATAATGTCTATCAATCAATAAAGACTGAAAAATCAGTTTCTAAGTTTTCAAAAGAGTTGATGGATAAGGTGACTGCTGAAAGTATTGATTACGGACTGATGGAAAATACCAAAGTGGGTTCAGTGGTTGAGTGTGATGTTCCCTGGAATGATTTAGGAAACTTCGAATCATTAGCGAATTACCTTAAGGGAAGTGAAAAGAATATCCTTCATAATGAATCAAAAAATAGTTTTTTCTTCACAGATAAAAAAGTCGTTTCATTTGGTTTGGAAAACATTATTGCGGTTGAAGATTCGGATACCTTATTTATCGGTAACATCAACGAATCAGAGAAAGTAAAAGAAGTTTATTCAGCAATTAAGTCGAAACAAGAGTCAGACCTTCACACTCAGAGCATGGAGCATCGGCCTTGGGGGTCTTTTTATAACCTCGCGGATTTCGACGAATACAAGGTAAAAAGAATTGAAGTTCTTCCGGGAAAAAGCCTTTCTCTTCAAAAGCACTTGCACCGAAGTGAGCATTGGATTGTTGTGAAGGGGCAGCCGACTGTGACTGTTGGAAATGAAATTAAAGATTACAAAGTTGGTGAGCACATCTATATAGGAAAGGAAGAAGTTCATCGGTTAGAAAATAAAACAGAGACTAAAGTAACAATTGTAGAGGTTCAGCTCGGTAGTTACCTTGGAGAAGATGACATAATTAGATTAGAAGACGTGTACGGAAGAGCATAATGGCAAAAATTAAAGATTTAATTTCTGAAGCAAACAAGACCCTTTTTTCGATCGAGATACTCCCACCCCTTAAAGGTGAAAGTATTAATGAACTTTTTGAAAGAATTTCTCCTTTAATGGAATTCAAGCCGAAGTTTGTCGACGTAACTTATCACCGAGAGGAGTATGTCTATAAACAAACTCCAAATGGCTTGCTTGAAAAAAGAGTCGTAAAGAAAAGGCCAGGAACAGTTGGGATCTGTGCTGCAGTTATGAACAAGTTTCAAGTTGAGACAGTCCCTCACATTATCTGTGGAGGATTTACTAAAGAAGAAACAGAAAATGCTCTCATCGATTTAAACTTTCTTGGAATTCATAATGTACTTGCTTTAAGAGGGGATGCTATTAAGAGTGAGGTCAGATTTGTTCCGAGTGCAGACGGACATCACTATGCGGATAGCTTGGTAAGTCAAATCATTGATATGAATAATGGAAAATATTTAGATGAAGATATGAAAAACCCAATGCCAACCGAGTTCTGTGTTGGTGTCGCGGGATACCCTGAGAAGCACTTTGAAGCCCCTAATATGTTATCAGACCTTAAGTTTTTAAAAGATAAAGTGGATAATGGTGCTGACTATATTGTGACTCAGATGTTTTTTGATAATAAGAAATACTTTGAATTTGTGGATAAATGTCGTGAGGTTGGTATTAATGTTCCTATCATCCCAGGTCTTAAGCCAATGACAAATAAAAAGCAGCTTAATGCTTTACCAAGCTTTTTCCATATTGATATTCCCGATGATCTCTTTAAAGCTGTAGAAGCCTGTAAAACCAATGAAGATGTTAAGAATGTTGGAGTTGAGTGGTGTATTGCTCAGTCGAGAGAATTAATGGAAAAAGGTGCTCCTGTTCTTCATTACTACTCAATGGGAAGAGCTGAATCTATTCAAAAAGTAGCAGCAGCTATTCTTTAATGAATTCTTTTAAAGTTAAATCTCAGTTTGGTGATTACCTCGTTGAGTTTAAAAGCTTCAAAGATGACTTAACTCTTAAGGGTATCCCTGTCATAGATAAGAATGTATGGGAGCTCTATAAAGAGAATTCAGTTTTTAAAACTCTAAATGATCCAATCATTATTGAGATCAATGAAGAAAATAAATCACTGAAATCGATAGAAAAACTTTCCAGAAAATTGATCCAAAAGGGAGCTAATAAAGAAAGTCACTTACTTGCCATTGGAGGAGGGATTACCCAGGAGCTTGTTAGCTTTCTTGCAAGTATCTTTTATCGGGGAATTAAATGGAGTTTTATCCCAACAACCTTGCTTAGCCAGGTTGATAGCTGTTTAGGTGGCAAAAATTCTATAAATATTGATGGTTTTAAAAATATGCTAGGAACATTTTATCCTCCAAGAAAAATTACAATTATTAATGATTTTTTTAAGTCATTGGAGCAATCTCACTTGGACTCTGGCTATTTTGAAATGTTAAAGATCCATCTGCTCTCTGGGAAAGAAGAATTTGATAAATTTAAAAGTTTATCCTTGGAAGAAAAAATATATAACTCTCTAATTCTTAAAAAGAAAATAGTCGAACAAGACGAAAAAGATAAAAAAGAACGGTGGAAGCTTAATCTTGGACATACTGTTGGTCACGCCTTAGAGGCTTCTTCTCAGTCATCACTACCTCATGGAATTGCTGTGGGTTTTGGAATGCTCTGGGAGCTAGAGATTTCAAAAGGCCTAAAGCTGATAAAAGATGAGGACTATTCCGTTATTAAAAATCAAATACTGGATAGGGTTAGTAAAATCGAAATTCCTAATTATGATCACGAGAAATTCAAGCAAGCCTTACTTAAAGATAAGAAGAATAGCGAAGGGAACATTAATTTCATCCTTTTTAAATCGATAGGAGAAGTTACTTTAAAAAGTATTCCCCCTGAAGAAATATCGGAAGTCTTAAGTTTTATTTCTTAATTGAAGAGAAATATTTAATTGTCTCTTGAAGCCCTTCTTTAAGTTGTATTCGAGGGGTCCAGTTGAGCTTCTCATTCGCAAGAGAGATATCGGGGCGTCTAACTTTCGGATCATCACTAGGGAGATCCTGATAGGTGATCTTACTTTGACTCTGAGTTAATTCAAGTACGTTTTCTGCTAACTCTTTAATGGTAAATTCGTTAGGGTTACCAATATTAATTGGGCCAGATTCGGAACTTTCCATCATCAGCATAATGACATCAATCAGATCTTGGTAATAACAAAAACTTCGAGTTTGAGATCCGTCACCATAGATTGTTATGTCTTTACCTTCTAAAGCTTGGACAATGAAGTTTGAAACAACACGGCCGTCTTGAGGGTGCATATTAGGGCCATAGGTATTAAAGATCCTTACGACTTTAATATCGAGATCGTGTTTTCTTTGATAGTCGAAGAATAAAGTTTCTGCGGCTCTTTTTCCCTCGTCATAACAAGCTCGAATCCCGATAGGATTAACAGAACCTTTATAGCTCTCAACTTGTGGGTGAACTTCAGGATCACCATAGACTTCACTAGTAGAGGTCTGTAATATTTTAGCTCGATTTTTCCGGGCAAGTTCTAGCATATTTAAAGCACCCCAAATGGATGTCTTTAAAGTGAAAATAGGGTCTTGCTGATAGTGAATAGGGCTAGCCGGACAAGCAAGATTGTAGATTTCTTCTACATTCAGATCAATGGGTTCAATCACGTCGTGTTCAATAAATTCAAAATTCCCAGAATCGATGAGTTCTGAGATATTATCTTTTGAACCAGTGTAGAGATTATCAAGGCAGATCACATAGTGACCTTGTTTGTGTAAAGTTTTACAGAGGTGACTTCCTAAAAAACCAGCACCACCAGTGACTAAAACTTTTTTCATGAATTTTTTCCTATAGAGTAGTAAGTGAAGCCGTTTTTAAGAACTTGTTCTGTTTCAAAAAGATTCCGAAAATCAAAAATAAGTGGAGTTTTCATCTTATCTTTTATTCTACTAAAGTCAGGGGTTTGAAACTCTCTCCATTCAGTAACCACGATCAGAGCTTCAGAGTCTTCTAATGCTTCGTACATATCTTGAGATTGAGAGATATTATTTGATGTTAACTTTAAAAAGTTTTCTCCCGCACAAGGGTCATAAAAATTGATATTTGCCCCTGCTTTTTCTAACTTTTCATAAATATTTAAGGCAGGAGTTTCTCTAACATCGTCGGTGTTAGCCTTAAAAGCAACTCCCCAAAGAGTAATTTTTTTACCTTTGAGGTTTCCCTCGAAGTGGTTGATGACTTTTTCTGCGATATAGTTTTTTTGATCATCATTCGTCATATCAATTGATGGAATCAACTTTAGGTTAACCTTATACTTATCTGCTGTAGCCTTTAATGCTTTTACATCTTTAGGAAAACAAGACCCTCCATAACCTGGACCAGGGTACAAAAATTGACTTCCAATTCTTTGATCGGAACTCATGCCTTTCTTAACTTCCTGAATATCAGCACCGGTAGCATCACAAAGTCTTGCGACTTCATTAATAAATGAAACTTTTGCTGCTAAAAAACTATTTGAAGCATATTTGGTCATTTCAGCAGAAAGGTTACTCATTGAGTAGATGGGGTTTCCTTGTCTTACTAAAGGTTTGTAGAGTTCTGCTATTGTTTCTCCCGCTTTTTCATTAGTAAAACCAAGGACAATACGGTCAGGTTTTAAGAAGTCACTAACAGCTGAACCTTCTCTTAAAAATTCAGGGTTATTAACAATTGGGTTCTTAAATCCTTTCTTAGAAATATGATCTTTAATTTGTGAACTCGTTCCTACAGGTACTGTCGATTTAATAACGATAATCGATTCAGTATTAGTCTCTAAAACATTATCAAGCGCTTGAAAAAGATAATCGAGGTTTGCATCTCCATTTGGAAGTGAAGGAGTTCCAACTGCAAGAAAAACTGCAGAGGCATTTTTCACACTGTCATAACTTGTAGTGAAATGAAGGCGTCCCTTAGCAAAATTTGATTTTAGGTAATCCGTTAGACCAGGTTCGTGGATTGGGCTTATGCCGTCTTTGAGTTTATTGATTTTTTCTGGATCAATATCAATACAAGTAACGTTGTGACCAATTTCCGAAAAGCATGTCCCACTTACTAGGCCGACATAGCCTGTTCCAATTACTGATATATCCATAGGGGTGACCTTTTTGGGTTCATCTTACTAAATAAATAAGGGAAAGTGTATTTGAGATCGAGATAACGCACAGTGGAAATATTCAGATAATGGGTTTCTCACCGTACTCCACCTTATATTTGTGAACCATACTCGCAATGTAGATGAAGGTGAAAAAGTGGGTATTAACAGTATCAAGCAGGACTTCAAATTGGCCTGCAAAGCTATAGGTGAGAATGTAGATCATCACAGCAATTCCGAAGTCTGTTTTCAGCAAGAACATCTCATGAAACCAGAGGGAAAGAAAAATAAGGTACATGGCAAAACCAATAATTCCTCTATTAGCAAGAATTTCGAGTAATGTGTTATGTGCATGCCCTCTGAACGGGATATTCCCAATTTGTTTTTCTTCTTTAATTCTCATAGAAACGGATTCGAACTGCCTTGGACCAACCCCTAGAATGGGTTTTTCTTTAAAGATTTCGATTGCGGCTTGGTACTGACCTAATCGAGTGATTGTGGATTGATCATTATAATTGAGTAACCTTGTGGGAGCATCTCCCTTCATACTAAAAAAACTAATACTCATGAGAAGAAAAATAATTGTCCCTCCTGCAATGACTCTCGTTTTTTTGTAGTAAGTAAAAACAAACAAACTAGATGAGCATACAACGCTAAGAAGTCCTCCTCGAGTTTGGCTTGTAAAGATTGCAAGCAAACAAACTAGCCAGGCAACGTAGAATAAAAAGTTCTTTCTTAAAGCCTTACATTTGAAGTGAAGATAGCAGTGAAAAAAGAACAAGAAAGAGGAGAGGTACCCGTAACGCATATAATGATAAAAGCCACCTGTGCGTGGGTGGTAGGGCTTTGAGGTCCAAGAAATTAAATCAAACTGATACTTTGACCTGATATAGCCTACGATAAAGGCGATAACTACACTAAGTTCAAAAGCATAAAAAAGATAAGTAAAAATTTTTTTATTATTATAACGTGAGAAAAAAATCATTAACGGGAAAAAAGCAGCTAACAAAATAAATTGAAACTTCGTTCCTTTAAAACTGAAAAAGATATCTTGAATTTGTCCCTTATTTATAAAAAGCGAAAGAATTCCAATGAGGAAGAAAGCGAGCATCGCCATGTAGCTTCTTGAGATTGGAACTTTTTTAAAATCGGGTATTGTTCTGAGAAATGGTGGAAGTAATAGAGTCGAAAAACCAGAGAGTAATGTGGGAGATGTCATTAAGCCTAAAGCTAAAAACGATAATGAAATAAGACAAAAACTAACTATCAACGTTCACTCTCAATTCTTTACAACTCTTTGAATTATTCTTTCTGCCGTTTTTCCATCTCCAAATGGGTTTTCCCAGCCTTGAGATTCTTTTGAAAAATACTCAAGAGCTGATTTAATACGATCATAAGAGTTTCCAACCAGTATATTCGATTTCACTTGAAGTGTCTCAGGTCTTTCTGTGTTTTCTCGAAGAGTTAAGCAGGGTTTCCCGAGAATACAGGCTTCTTCTTGAATTCCACCCGAATCAGTAAGGATAACCTCAGATTCGATCATAAAGCTTAAGCAATCCTTATAAGGTGTTGGAGGGATAACTTTAAGAGACTCAGGTATTTCTAACTGGAATTTCTTTATTCGATCTAAAGTTCTTGGGTGAGCCGGAAAAATAATATCAACTTGGTTTTCCTTAGATATTAAGTCGAGGTTTTCAAGAATTTTTTGAAAAACATTTTTATCATCGACATTACTAGGACGATGAAGAGTAAGAAAGTAAAACTTTTTATCTTCAAGTTTATATTTCTCTAAAATATCTGCACGGTTTCCCGAAAGGCTTTTTTTCATATCGTTAAGACAGTCAACAATGGTATTTCCTACTATTGTAACTTTATCGGTATCAATGTTTTCTGATTTTATAATATTGAATTGTGTTTGAGTTACTGGAAATAAAAAATCGGACAAGTGATCAGTCAGAATTCGGTTTATTTCTTCGGGCATTTCCCGATCATAAGATCTTAATCCTGCTTCAACGTGAGCAACTTTAATACCTCGTTTGTTAGCAGCGAAGGCCCCTGCAAAAGTGGAGTTTGTATCTCCTTGAACAAAAACAACATCAGGGTTAATTTCAGAGAGAGCTGTATCAATTTTTTCTATCATCTCAGCAATTTGCTGGTTGGGATTTTTAGATCCTATCCCAAGGTTGTATTGAGGTTTTGGAAGTTGGAGTTCATCAAAAAAAACTTTATCCATTTCGGCAGAGTAGTGCTGGTTAGTATGAATTAAGACAGTTTCAATGTTCTGTTTTTCGGCCTGTTTTATGAGAGAATAAAATTTTAGAATCTCCGGTCTTGTGCCGAATACAATAGCGAATTTCATGGAATTTATAGTATCAGAAGATATTTAGGAATTCTCGTTAATATGCATTTTTATTGATATTAACGAAAGTCAGCATAATAATTTTTAGGTCTAGGAATAGTGACCAGTTTTTGATGTACCAAAGATCACATTCGATTCGTTTCTTGATCGAGGTATCCCCGCGCCAGCCCTGAATTTGAGCCCATCCCGTGAGTCCCGATTTGAATTTGTGGCGAATCATATAATTCGGAATACTTTTTCTAAATTCAGCTACAAAATGTGGCCGTTCAGGTCTAGGGCCAACAACACTCATTTCACCTTTGATGATGTTCCAAAGTTGAGGTAGTTCATCGAGGTTGGTTTTTCTTAGAAGTGAACCAAGTTTTGTGACTCGAGGGTCATCTTTTACAGTCCATGTTTCTTTATTCATATCACCAGTAATCATGGTTCTAAATTTATAAATTTTAAAATCCTTACCATCAATTCCTGTTCTTTTTTGTGTGTAAATAACAGGTCCTTTACTCGTCAGTTTTATGAGGATTGAAATGACAAGAAGGATAGGGCTAATACAAATGAGTAGGGCTAAAGCGCTCGTAAAGTCGAAAATTCTTTTTAAGATCAAGTGTATGGGTTTATAAGGAACTTCATTGATATGAATTAGAGGTTGTCCTTGGAAACACTCAATTTTATATCCAATTTTACTAAGACTAATATCAGGAATAGAAGAAAGGGTAATCATGGAATTACAGAGTTTTTCAAAGAAGTCTTGATGATCACGAAGCCTGTTTTGAGAGATGAAAATATTTGTAATACCTTCCGCCTCAAGTTGATCCGGTTCAAGGTTTTCAAGAGATGGATATTGATTCTTTAAGAATTCAGGAGCATCAACCCAGTACTTAATATTAAGGCTTTTGATACGACTGATTTTTTCATAAAACTTCAAGGTCTCAGGTTCTGAGCCAATGAGGACTACAGATTTTACAAGCCTTGCTTTAAAACTCTCGAAAACAATTCTTGCAACAATTAAAAGTAGCGATGAGCTTATGAAGTAGAGACTTAAGACAATCCTCGAAAGTCTTTGCTGGCTAAAAAAGAAAGAGATAACGAGAAAAATAATAAAAGTGATAATGTTAGCTTTTAAAATTTCACGGGTTTCTTGTTGAAGGGATCGAGGAGTTGAAGCGTTGTATATCCCCATATTCTTGAAAGTAATTAGCGCCACGAGTGTAAGTAGTAATCCGAAAGTAAGGTAAAAAGGTAGAAAGTAGTTATTCTGAATTTCAGGGTTTCCGAGATTGAAGTGGATCTTGAAGTAGTAACCCCCCATCCAACTTCCAAGGACGATCAAAAGATCGACTAAACGGAGAAAGTAATTATATTTAAGCTCTCTTTGCAATTTAAGCCCTAAATGTATACAGATTTGCGATTATAATAATATATTAAGGGTTATTGTGAAAGTCGTTATACTGCATGATTGGCTTACCTGTTATAGGGGTGGGGAGAAGGTTTTAGAGGCTATTTGTGAGCTTTTCCCTGAGGCGCCAATCTATACACTGATTCATCAAAAAGGGAGTACCAGCGATTATTTAGAGAGCAAGGAAATCCATACTTCCTTTCTTCAGAAAATTCCTCAAATTCATAAATATTATCGTTATTTTTTACCAATAATGCCCCTTGCTGCATCTTGTCTTAAGCTCCCCAAAGATACAGATTTAATTTTAAGTACTTCGCACTGTGTAATAAAGGGGGTGCCTAGGCCAAAGTCTGCTAAGCACGTTTGTTATATCCACACGCCAATGCGGTATATTTACGACCAGTTTGATAACTATTTTGGAAATTCTTCGCTTCCAGTTAAAATTTTAGCAAATATTGCCAGGCCTTTTCTCACTTGGTGGGACAAAAAATCGAATAAAAATGTAGATTTTTTTCTTCCAAATTCTAAGTTTGTTAAGGAAAGAATACTGAAGTTCTATGGTGAAAATCCGCCTTCAAAAGTGGTCTATCCATTTGTTGATCTTAAAGATTTTAAAGATATTACCGGCTCTGAGGAAAAAGGTAATTATTATCTCATGGTTTCGGCCTTCGCTCCTAACAAGCGCTTGGACTTAGCAATTCAATCATTCAATGAACTCGGTTTAAATTTAAAAATTATAGGAGGGGGAAGCTCAAAAGAAGAAGCTTTACTCAGAAACTTAGCAAAAGATAATATTGAGTTTCTTGGCTTTGTTGATCGTAAAGAAGTAACGGAAAAATTTAAGAAAGCAAAAGCTCTTATCTTCCCAGGTGTTGAAGACTTTGGGATAACACCGCTGGAAAGTTTAGCAAGTGGAACTCCTGTCATTGCCTATAAGTTTGGAGGTGTTTTAGAAACATTAACAGACGAAACAGCTTACTTTTTTAATGAGCCTACCTCTGCAAGTTTAACTGCAGTTGTTAAGAATTTTGAAAAAGGTGGTGACCAATTATCTTCAGAGAAAATGATAAAAAGGGCAAATGAGTTCGGTAAGAAAGAGTTTGTTTCAAATTATTTGAATTTTTTACAATCCAAAGGGATTAATAGTGAAAACATCGCAAGAAGTTGATTTTATCATCTTCTCAACTGCTGATTGGGATAATCCTTTTTGGACAAATAAACAGCATATCTCTGATCGATTAGCACAAAGAGGTCATAGAGTTCTGTACGTTGAATCTTTAGGTTTAAGAACTCCAACTCTAAAAGCCCAGGATCTTAGTAGAATCGTTAAAAGAATCATATCTTTCTTTAAAGGAGCTCGAAAGGTTAAGAAGAATGTTTGGGTTTATTCTCCTCTTGTTATTCCTTTGCACAGGTATTCTTTTATTAGAAAATTGAACAGCTTTTTATTAAAAACAATTTTGAAATATTATAAGTGGCGTTTGGGATTAAAAAACACAATCACATGGACCTATAATCCAATTGTTCTAGACTTGATGGAATCACTTAATCCTCAACAAAAAGTTTATCATTCGGTTGATGACCTTTCTGCTGCACCGGGAATGAACTCAGAAATGATTTTGAATGAGGAAAAAAAACTTTTAGAGAAAGTGGACGTAACATTTTGTACTAGTCAGAAAATTTTTAAACATTGTGAAAACCTTGCAAAAAATAAAGTTTATTATTTTTCTAATGTAGCTGACTATGAGCATTTTTCGAAAGCCAGAAAAGATCAATCTTTACCAGAGGACTTAAAGCAATTATCTGGACCTATAATTGGTTTTGTAGGAGCGATAAGTGAATACAAAGTTGATCTTGATTTAATTATTAAATCAGCTTTAGGAAACCCTCATTGGCAATGGGTCATGATTGGTAAAGTTGGAGAGGGACAGCCCGGAACGAATATTGAAGAGTTAAAGCAAGTTGAAAATATTCACCTGTTAGGGCCAAAAAAGTATGAAAAACTTCCTCAGTACCTTCACTATTTTGATGTCTGTATTATCCCAACTCCAGTTAATGACTATACAAATTCAATGTTTCCTATGAAGTTTTATGAGTTCATGGCTGCAGGAAAGCCTATTGTCGCTCGAAACATCGACTCCTTGAAGGATTTGCTCGAAGCACATTACTCCTACTCTGATTTAGCTGAATTCCAGGAGGCAATAGAAACGGCTCTAAGCTCAGGGGTAAAGACCGTTGAGATCTGTGAGAATCTTGTCCTGGAGAATACGTGGGAGAAACGATTAGATAAAATGCTTAGCAAGTTAGACAGTAACCTCTCGTAATTCCATTTTTTTAGACTCCCTATGCCATTTTAAAACTTTTTCGGATGCGCCGCAAAGCATTGAAAAAACTAAAGGCCTGTGCTAAAAATTTAAAGTTCAGGGTAGGTTAATGTTAAAGGGAAAACGTTTTTTCGATAGTAAATTCAAAAACTTCATCTATCGATTTTCTGAAGGCTGTGTGAATAGAAGAATTTCTTCTAAGTATCATGATGTTCAGAGCTTCTACGAGTTAGATCGTGTTCAGCAAGAAAAAAACTCAAGAGCAAAACTTGTTAAAACTTTACATTATAGTGCTAAAAAAGTTCCTTATTATCGTGATCTTTTTAGAAAGCATAATATTTCAATCGATAAAATCGAAAGTGATATCAATTATTTTCAAGAAATACCTCTTCTTACAAAAGAAGATATTTTTAATAATTTTGAGAGATTGATTTCTGATGATTGTCGACAAGAAAAATTGATTTTTCGAAAAACGAATGGCTCTACCGGAAAAAGTTTATCGATTGTATACTCGCAGGATGATCTAGACTGGACAGCAGCAACAAATCTTTACACTTATAGATATTCGTCCCGCGGTATTTCTGATCTAGAAGGCCACATTGAGTTAACGATACCAACATCTAACTTCCAGGACCAATGGTGTGATCTCCTTCGAAATAAAGCTCTCTATCGAAGGAATATTAAGATTTCAAACTTAAGTGAAGAAAGTTTGAAGGAAATTGTTCGCTACTTGGAAGAGAACCCTTTAAAGGTCGTTCAAGGTTATCCATCAACATTTACTGCTATTGCCAATTATTTAAAAACAAAGAATTTAAAGCTAGCTCGGAAGATACCTTATTTTGTTTGTACAGGTGAGTCACTCTCAGAAGGTTGTCTTAATTTAATGAGAGAAGTTCTTTGTGAGAATGTTCTTAACCGTTATGGGCTAGCAGAATTTGGTGCGGTTGCTCATTCTCAAGTGAACAGTGTGAAATTAGATTTCTTTCCCCACTCGATCTTTAAAGAAACAAGCTTAGACCCTGTAAGCCAGAACAAAGAATTAGTACTTACGAGTCTTTATCGAAAAGCAATGCCTCTTATTAGATATAGAACAGGTGATCTTGTTGCAGAGAAACTTGATAATGATTCCACTGGAGTGACCGTAATAGGTCGAACACACGAGGTTGTGAATTTTAACAATACAGAAACTCCAACTTACTTTTTTCAAGATGCAATTTTACAAGATGACCAAATTAAAGATTTTCAAATAATTACAGGGCCAGGAAAAACGGTTAAGAGACTTGAAATTCTCACCTATGCACCATTTGAGAAAAGAGATGATATCGAAAAGAGAATTCATGCTATTTTTGATCAGGTGCCAGTTTCATTTTCTGAAGGTTTAACTTTTGCTGCCGAAGATAAGAAAAGCTACGTAATTAGTGAAGATGCACCATGAGCGAGTCTAAGGTTATTTCAATTGTTATTCGTTCTTATAATGAAGCTGATTATATTACCCAAGCATTAGAGGCGATTTCCCAACAGATAATACCTGATGGCTTTAAACTCGAGGTTGTTCTCATTGATTCGGAGTCATCTGATCAAACAGTTGCACTTTCAAAAAGTTTTGAAACAAAAATAATTAAAATTAATAAAGATGACTTTACCTTTGGAAAAGCCTTGAATGAGGCGATTGCACAGAGTTCAGGAGATATAATCATCGCAATTTCTGCTCATTGTGTACCTTATTCGATTGATTGGCTAACAGAGTTAACTACACCAATTATAAAAGAAGGGTATCATTTGAGTTATGGGAAACAAATTCAAACTCATACAAGTCGATATTCCGAGCACCGTATTTTTTGTGAACATTATCCAGATAAACTTGATAAACCAATTAAGGGGCCTTTTGATCACAATTTTAATAATGCTAATAGTGCTTTTACCAGAGATCTTTGGAGTGAATTTAAATTTTGTGAAAAACTAACAGGGCTAGAAGATATTCACTTTGCTTTAAAGGTTTATCAAAAATATGGTTACCTCCCTAAGTATTGCCCCAATGGGATTGTTTTTCATAGCCATGTTGAATCTAATAAGGCCGTATTTAATAGATTTTACAGAGAAAAACTTGCTTATTATCAGTTTTGTGAAGAAGAGAATAAAAATAAGGCTTTAAATCTAATAGTAGCTTTTTTTCAAAAGTCATTAGGAGATTTGATGAGTTTAAAAAGTCTTCGTGCAAAACTAAGCGAGTTTCTCTCAATAATATCCTACCGATTTTTTCAATATTTAGGTGAGTTGAAGGCTTACCAAGAAAGTCAAAAAAGTTAATCTAGCCTGCTGAGATTCCTAAGTCCTTTAGGAGTTCTTTATAAAAATCAATGTTTGAACTTGGTGAATACTTTTTGAGGACGTATTCTGAATTCTCTTTGGCTTTACTTTTGTAATGATCAAAGTTCTTATCAATATCATTCAAAATCTTAATTAAAGAATTTTTAGAGGGATCTGCCCACTTGAAATCATCATCTGTGAAAGAATATTCATGATTAACATTAGTTAACTTGTAATCGATAGGCAGGAAATAACCCTCTCGACAATAATCAGTACTTCCTGAGTAGTTTGTAGCAACGAGAATTTTATTAAGGTACATTGCCTCAACAAGAGTTCTTCCTAAGCCCTCACAGCGATGAGGAGAGACATAGACATTACATTTTTTCATCAGCTGTACCAATTGATTATAATCAATCGCTTGGTCAATTAATTCGATTCTTTTATCATTGCCGATTAAATCTTGAATAAGATTTTGAGTTTTTGGATTTCTCTTCAAGTTCATTGTTTTTAAGGTCAATGAAACATCATCTCTGTCTGGGGAAAATGCATCTTTGAATGCTTCAATAAGAACCATTGGGTTTTTTCTGTGAATATTGGAGTTTGAATCAAATATGTATAAGAAGTTTAATCCATTACTCTTTTTGTTTTCTGGAGGTTCTCCGAGTTCATCAAATTTAAAGAGTGAATTAATTTTAACGGTCTTTCGGTTAAGAGATTCGTAAGATTGTTTTATAAAGTCACTAATGGCCCAAATCTCATCGATGCCTTCAACGAAGAATTCATAGTTTTTGGACCACTTACTGAACTCCCATGGCATATATCCAATATTATAATAATTCGACATTACGTCTTTTTCGTTACCCGTTTTAAAACGATAAACATCAGAAGGAGGGAGAAAAAGGATGTTGGTTTTGTATTTAGGATTTCGTTCACTAATGAATGTCTGGTTAATATAATCAATTTCGTGAATTTCGTAATTAACACCAGCTTTCTTTAGGACTTCTTCAAAATTTCTCATGTCTTCAGCTAAGCCATTCATTTTTGAGTAATAACCAATGAGATTTACTCCATTTGTAAGTTCTGGTTTTATGACTTCAACAGCTTTAACTTTTCTTTTTAAGAGGGGACCTAAAATTTCAATCACTCCACTACTACAGCACCAGTTAAAGAAATCTTGAGTTCCTTTTTCAGTTTGAATATCAAAAGCTGTTTGAAGATCGGGTCTATTTAAATAAGTAATTAGAAAAACTCTCGGGAGAATAATTTCATTTGTAAGTTCAAAATCAAATTTTAAATACTCCTCGATAATCATCGTTTCAATTTCTTTGGTTATTGGAGCAGTTCCACCCAAGTTAATCTTGTATAAAAGTGGTGCAAGCTTTTTCTTTGCTTTTGTGAGTTTAGGGGGTTGAAAATCCTTTGATCGACGATGAAGATTAAAAAAATATCCTTTTAGGAGATCTTGATTGTAAGTGTCCCAAGATTCTGTTCCCAGTCGATGATTGAGTCTTGTTAGATTGATAAGTTGTTTTCCGTAATTTTGAGTGTTTTTTATTGTATCATCAATTTGAATACCTACTACTTTCAAATTATTCATAACTTCACAAATAATAGAAAAAATTCTTTCAATTATAAATGGGTAAAAGATGTCTTTATTTTGGCCATAGTGATAAGTTGTTTTATAGACATTGTCCTTCTCGTTATTAAGTAGGTATTCCGAAACTTTTTTAGAGAAGTCTATATAGGTATCCCAAAACTTTTTATTTCCAACCCAGTAATTGCAAAACAGTAAGTTTTGTTCAGTTGATTTCCCTATTTGATTGATATCAATATTATGAGTCTCCTTGATAGCCTTAGAGGCAATTTCAATCAAACCAGGGTGGCATCTTTCTCCTTGTAACCAAGTGTTGTAATGCGTGTAAATAATGGAAGAAAATGGATTGAAAAAATAACAATCATAACCAGGATTTGATTCGATAAAGTTTTCAACTTCTTCAATCGAGAGCCCTGTTTTTTCGGTAAATTTGGGAGAGACTAGTCCTGAATATTCTGCTTCATCAAGTAGTCCACTTTCGTAGAAATCTAAGAAGGCAGGGAACTCATAGAGTTCAGGTGATGAGTTTTTAAAGTCAAACCGTTTAGTTTTTTCAATAGGAGTAATATTTGGACTGTAACAATTGGTGTAAATTTGGATCATGATAAAACTCTTCTATAGGCATTCAACGTATCTTGACCAGCTTTGTCCCAAGTATAGTTTTCTAAGACAAATTCTTGCAATGCTTTCTGGTCTCTTTTGATTTCAAATGCTTCTTTAAGCTTAAGACTAATTTCTTCGATATTAAGGGGATCAGCGTAAAGGACATGTTCTTTAAAATATTCTTCAGTTGGGCCTTCACTTGTAACTACGATTGAGGCTCCTTGGGAGCAGGCTTCGATAGCTGAAATTCCTGGTGTCTCACAAAGGCTTGGGAGAGCAAAAGCCGATGAAGATAAAATAAGAGACTTTAAAATATTCTTATTGTTAATCGGGCCTAAGTAGAGATAGTTCTTAAATTCATTTTGGATTTCTTTCCAATATTCTTGATCTCTAATATGTCCAACCAGTACAACCTGAGAATTATTAATTTGAGCAGCTTCTAAAAGTCGACGTGTATTTTTTCTTTGATCAATATTGGCAATAGATAAAATAAACTTTTTAGGAAGATTAAATTCCTTTCTGGCTATTTCAGGATCACCAATAGTGAAATAGTCTTCAGTAATGCAGTTTCTAACTTTAGAGAACTTATCTTTTGAAATATTAAAATGTTCAGATAAAAGCTCTGTTTCTTGGTGAGAATTCGTGAGAATGACATCTGAAGTTTCGAGTAAACTTTTAACTTGGAAGTGCAGGTGAGTTCCTGCTTCGGGTTTTGCCCAAAAAATAGGAGAGAGGGCAATTTTTTTGCCAAGATTCTTATATTCTTTAACGACATGCTCTACACCGGGATTGATCGAAAATTGATGAAGAATATCGATATCTTTTTGAGGCGCCCACATATCATAGAGTGAGATTTGAACTTTGAGTTCTTCTAGAGCTTTCTTGGTGTTCAAGAGTTGTTCCTCTCCTCCACCGGGGTTCATGAAACATCCACTCCAACTATTAAAAAGTGACTTAATCATTCTTGGTCCTTTTGTCGATAACATGTCTGAACTTTTGTCTCCAACCAACTTTTTCGAGGTCTTCATAATTAACGAATTCGATCTTTAACCCATTTGGCCAACGTTCAGTTAATAATTCTTCAACCCTTGGTTCGTCAGTAGGGTTTTCAAGAACAATTTTCAAAAGAGGAGTGGTGCTTTCATCTTTTAGTTGAACTTGGAACTCTCGAATTCCTCCGACCTTATGATCAATATAATCCATTAAGTAATGGGTGGCATAAGGAGATCCATTAATCATGACGACATCATGAACTCGTCCTTGGATGTCATAGATATAGTTTCCATCAGCTTCTTCTTTTACAGTCGCTATATCACCTGTATTGTATCTTACAAGAGGCATGCCTTTATTAGTAAAGCCTGTAACAATCATTTCAGAACTTTCACAGGGTTCAATGTAAAAACCACGATCGTAAATTTTGAGCTTGTTATAAGGCATTTTGAGGTCAGTGTGTGCCATGACTCCAAATTCTGCGTTCCCATATCTATTAACGACTTTACATCCTAGGTTTGATTCAATTGTTGAAACCATTTTCTCTGTTAGCATTTCTCCACTTGGTTCGAATATTTTAAAGTACTTTCTTTTTTTGAAGTTATTCTTCTCGATAAATGTAGCAAGGGCATAAGCACTAGAAGGATGTCCTTGAACCAAATAAGGCCTGATTTTTAACAAGTTGGAATAAGTTTCATAAAGATCACTTTCAGAAAAAGAATTAATCATGAGTCTCTTTCTGTT
>JAUHYH010000120.1 GCA_030426585.1 Bacteriovoracia bacterium | reverse complement strand
CTCGGGACATCAGCTAGAGTAAAAACAAAACTTTTAGAACTTCAAAATGATAGAACTCAATTCGATTATATGATTAATCAATACTTGGTTGAGATGAATCGCTTAATTCTTGATAAGAGTCTTGGGGAGATTGATTCAATTCAATTTCGAGCGAGAAGACCTAGGATGGGAACTCTAGATTGGGAGTTTGAGAAGGTTCTGGAGAACTCTGTAGAGTTGAAGTCATTTGAAGCCCTCTTGGTAGCCTCAAATTTTTCAAAAAGAGCAAGAAATTGGGGATTTTTAGATTTCTCGGGTGAAGGTTTTGGGCTTGGTTATTTTGCAAGAAATAGCCGTTCAACTCTTGAACTCGACTACTTAGAGAAAAAGAAAGATGAAGCGAGCCTTCAAATCAAAGCGAATTTTAAAAACCTTAACTTGGAAGAAGAGTACTTAGTCGAACAAAGTGATACCCTCTTGCTTTCAAGAAAGGTCTTAAAGAAACGACTAAAAGAGATCATTGAGCATTATAAAATCACAGGTGAGTTGCATGCAGACAATTTTATCGAAACTTTAGATAGCTCGATGAAAACAGAGGTCCTGTTCATTTCGAATAATACTCAAAAAGAATTTCTTATCGCTCAAAAGGAAAGAATTTTACTTGAAGGGTTTTACTTAAACCTTGATGACAATATACCAGAAAGAGATCTATCAAAACTTAAGCGTTATCAAAAAAGAGAAGATAAGCTTATAAAAAAGGAGAATTAGATGAAAATTTTAAGTTTATGTTTAATGATGTTTGGAACTATGAATTTGAGTTTCTCTCACGATGAGGGGCATGGACCAGCGGTAAAAGATTACAGCCGTCACGGTGGAAAGATCACTGCAGTTATCGCAGCTTCACAGGCAGAAAGTGGTAAAGGGGCAGAGCTTCTTTACAAGGCTGAACTTGTTCACAAATCGAAGAAACAAGATGTTAAGGTTTACCTTTATGACAAAAACATGAAGGCTATTGATTTATCACAATTTGGTAAGACGATTAAGGGAACTCAGCTTGAGAGAAAAGCAAAAAACGAATTTGAGTTAAAGCTTGATCCTTCTGGAAAGTTTTACACAGGAAAAAGACCTAAGAACAAGCGTGTTCCTTTCACAATCGAACTTAGCTTAGCTAAAGGTGATAAAAAGCTTTTTAGTGCTTTTGAGAAGCTCGACTAAGGAACTTTGAATGAGTTTAGCAATTATAAAGACTGTTGTAGCGGCTTTACTCATTAGTTTTGTTTCCTGGCTTTCGGGAAAGAAAACGGGGTTGGCAGGGTTTTTAACGGCCCTGCCGCTCACAACCTTGATCGCGCTAGCATTTTCTCGTGTTGAATGGGGGGATGCCAAACAGTCCGTAGAATACGCTAAGAGTGTCTTTGTCGCGATCCCGGTTTCGTTGTTATTCTTTATTCCCTTTCTTCTTGCAGAAAAATTCAATTTGAGTTTTTGGGTATGCTACTCGATTGGGATTGCTCTACTTGGAGCGGGGTACTTTATTCATTCAAGCATAGTTAAAGGATTGTAATTGATCTGATCTATAATTTTAAGGCGGTATAATATGAAAATAATAAGTAAATTATTAGTATTTTTTTCGATGTTTTATTTTATGAGCTGTGCCTCAAGTCATAGTAAGTATAAACATCATCATCACGTTGAGTTCAATGAAATGTGTGCTAATCATATTTCTAAAGGTCATTTTGAAGTGAATGGTCATAAGGAATATTCTCTTGAACATAATGGCGAGGTCTTTTACTTCTCTTCTTTAAAGGATAAAGAAGAGTTTGAAAAACATATCGAAAAAAGCTTAGAACTTGCTAAAAGAGCCTGGGGAGGAAGGCAAAACATGGACTTGGAGATAGATCGTTCTAATAGAAGATAAACAGAGAAGATAGTACAAGTCATCGATTTATAGGCTGTGATAATTTTCCAGAGTGTGAGTTTACGAGGGATTGTTAGGTTATTTATCCTTCTTTGTCGATTTTTCTAGATTGTTGAAACCTTCAAATATATATGAGAAACATGAAAGAAAACGATATTGAGTTACTTGCCGAAGAAAAAATATTATCTAAAATTCGAGATTTACTTGAATTTGAAAATAAAAAGATAAGTCTTAAAGTAAATAGTGATGATTCTATAAAAGAAGTCTTTTACGGAATTGGTGATTTCTTTAGAGAATTATTTTCACTGTTAGAGAAGGAGGAAGGGTTTGATGAGGTCCTGAAGAAAGATCCTGACTTCTTTAAGAAGATGAGAGCCATATTCGATGCTAAAAAATGGGATATTGATAAAAAAATCAGTGAAAAAGTTAAATTTGATTTAGGAAATACGGTTGAACTTCTAAATATTTCAAAATCTGAAGGCTTATTTGTCTTACCATCAATCAAGAAAAACCTTAAGGTTCAAGAAGTATTAGAAGATTTGAAATCAGTGGGTACTCTTTTGAACTATTATGGCAAGTATTTTTCAAGCAAGGAAAACATTTATACGACTTTGAATTTTTGGAAAAAGAAATCAGTCTTTTTAAATAGGGTTGATATACTTGAGAAAGCGATGGAAGCACATTATGAAGGCAAATTTGAACTTAGTATACCTATTTTTTTAATTCATATAGAGGCTTTGTTTGAAGAAATTTTTTCTGAGGTCGAAGAAAAATGGGATACAAAGCGAAAAAGAAAGGAGCTAGAAAGGATTTTAGATGAAGAATCTAATACATCAAAACTAGACAAAGAATATCTGAAAAATTTCTTTTTTTCTCATTTGGTTAATGATGTAATGAGAAAAATTAATAAAAACGAAGAAGTGTATTTCCCAAATCGTCATAAGATATTACATGGAGAAAATTTAGATTATTATAAAGACAGATCTAACTCTACAAAATGTATAATTTTACTAGATGCATTTTCAGGACATGACTTCATGAAAACTAAAGAAAAGATTAATAACAGTAAAAAATAAGTATTCTTGCAAGAATTCTGTCAGGGAAATATTCTGGGTTTACTAAGGCAGTGGAGAAGCTGCTAGGTCATCATTATCTTTGTTAATTAAGTTTATGGCAGTATTTTTGTCTTTTGACTCATTCTCACTTGAGGCATTAGAAGCTAAAAATTGATATATTTTGGTTTGTTTGAGATTCTTCACTGAAATCAACTTAATTCTTGGTTGTTCAAATATGTTCTGAATCTCAAATTCTTCTTGAGCAATAACAGCTGCTTCACTCATTATTTGCTCTTCAGTAAAGTTATTTGAGTCCGTAATAGTAAAATCGTAATTCATAAATTATTCTTCACATTGAGTAACCATTAAAGAGGTTTATACCTTTTCAGGAAACATCGTGTCAAGTGATGTTACTAAGCTAGGTAAAAGATTTATGGCTTTAGAACGTAGTGATATTAACAAGTTGAGAGGCGATTTATCGCCGTTTCTTATTCATTTAACAAGGACTGGTAGTTATAAACAATGGAAAGATATCCACAACCTTTCACAGGACAATTACCCTACTATTACTGCCAAGGATTCCCTGGAGAGTATTGTTAGTAATAACAAAATAGAAGCTCGTGTTCCGTTTGGGTATTTTAATTATTCAGTCCCGTATAATGGTAAAGACACCAACTCAAATATTAAAAGAGACTGGTTAAGGAGTGTTTGCTTCACTGAAACACCCTTAGACCACATCCATGTACAGTTTCAAAGAATCAAAGGCCGGAGCTTACAGTTTGAGTCCTATGGCTTAGCATTTTTTGAAGCTTCCATACGTTCAAATGGGGGAAGTCCGGTGATGTATTTTGATACTAGTAACAATTCAATTCGTCTTTCTTTAGATGCGATTCCTCCTAGTAATATTTGTACTTCACTTAAACCACTACTTCCTTTATACGAAGGGTTTGGTCCTCCATTGTATAAAAGAGCTAATTCTCCTAAAGAAATTGATTTTAGATGGGAGAGAGAGTGGAGAATTGTTGATGACTTTAATTTTTCAAGTGTTAATGATGTAGCGTTTGGTATTTGCCCATCTAGTCAGATTGATTACTTTGAAAAATTAGTCAGCAACAGCTTCCCTTTTATTGATCCCCAACCTCAATTCATTGACGAAATGAAACTAAAACTTAAAGGTGTCAAAAGACTAGAAAGTTTGGTTTGAAACCTTAAAAGTACTTAAAGTATGACTCTGCATAAAATTATGATTTAGTGAAAATGGTAAACTGATAATTCGAATTTTTTTAATTTAGAGTATTTTCAAACCCTAGCTTAACTCCTGATTTAAGTGAAGGTTTGAGCTTTTCAAACTTGAGGCTGTAACTACCTGTAAAGCTTAGTTTTTTTTATTTTATTTCCTGATATTTGATTTTTTATTCTTTAAACTTAATTTCGCCCGCTTTGCAAGCTAAGGTTTGAAAGGATTAGCTTAATAGAGTTAAGGGAGCAGAAGAAATGAAGTATATAGCAATTGATAAGGTACTTAAAAGTTTGATGAAAAAAAGAAACATCAGTTTAAGAGAGTTGAGTCTAAAAACTTCTATTCCTTATCCTACTCTTCACGCTTGGTCTATTGGAAGACCTCCCAAAGATATAGTGAAATTAAAAGTAATTTGTGACTTTTTTAAAATTAGTTTCGAAGATTTATTATTCGATGAAAAATTTTATGAAAATGACAAAAGATCAACGAGTTTACCTGCAAAGAAAATCAAGGCTATTCTTGAAATTACAGTAATTAAAATAAACTGAGTGGTTATACGATTTAAGTAGTTGTAATTATTGCCTCATTCAGTATTGCATCGAATACAAAGGTAGTGTATAAGTAAGGTATGAGATTAATCCTTTCTGTTTTATTCATGCTTACAGTTTTAGTTGATTTTACATCAGCAGCTTTTGAACTGGATCAGAGTTTATCGTTATCAGAGACTTTTTCTTGTGAGCTAGAAAGTTCTTGTGATTCAGATAGTGGAAATCATTCCAGTGAAGGTGAGCATCATTGCCACTGTCATATAGGCCATTCTCATATTGCTGTCCTTGAAATGTACGAAATCGATAAAACGTTGAATAGTGGTTCTACGAATATAAGTTACCCAATGGATAATTTATTAAGCATTAAAGACTATCTCTCAGAAATTGACCGTCCTCCGATTGCCTAATCTCTTAGGTATTTTTTAGTTTTTACTTTTAAATTTTTTTAGGATGTTTGTATGTATTTATACTTACTGATACTCACCTCTGCATTGAGCATCAATGCCAGTGCAGGCGATAGTTGTGATATAAAAACGCTTCAAGACTTTTACAGTAGAGTTAATAAGCAAGGACCAATTATTGAAGAAGCCAAAAGAAAAAGAGAAGAAGCTCTTAGTGTTGTTGATTTGGCAGAACAAAGACCTAACCCTGAAATAGACTTTGAGTATCTTAAAGGTGACCAGTTCGGAATTGGTATTAATAACTATGCTTTATCAGCAAAGCATATTGTAGAACTAGGTTCAAAGAGAGATAAAAGGGTTAACAAGGCAAATAATCTTTTATCATTAAAGTCAGAAACCGTAGATTTAGGTGTTTATAAATCAAGCCTAGATGCGGCGATTGATTACCAAAGAATTGCTCAACTCGATATAACGATCAGTGCTGTCAAAGAAGCTATTTATACCTTCAATAAACTTACGAAGAAGCTTGCTAGAAGAAAAAGACTTAATCCTGAAGAAAGAGTTTCTCTTTCAACAATCAAGCTTGCAATGAACGATTATAAGGCTCAGCTGAATGATCTTGAAAACGAGAGAGATTTGATTCAAGGAAAGCTTTCCTTTCTAGTTAGTTGCCAAAATTTAAAACCAGTATATTCAAACTTATCTTTTTTAGAGATTGATAAGGTAAAAAAAGCAAATGATCAATCTGGTTTGATAAAGCTAGAAAATCTCAAAGTAGAAGTTGCAAAGTCAGAACTTGATATTGAAAAGTCCAAAGGATATTCAAATATTGCAATAGGGCCTATGGTTGAGTATCAAACTCAAGGTAAAGATGAGTTCGTTTCTGGTGGAGTTGCCATTACATTTGACCTTCCTCTTTTTCATACTAATGATGGAGGGAAACTTAATGCCTTAAAGAAACTCAATGTTCAAAAGTTAAAAACAAAAAATAACATAGAGCTACTGAATATCAGAAGGGAACGCCTACTTCTTAAATACAATCGTTCGCTCAGGCTATTGAGAAAGATGCCAAAGCTTAGCGAGTTAGAGAGAAAACATCAAAAAGTAGAACAATTATTTTCTCGCGGGCTCGTCTCGATCTCAATGACAATTGAATCACATAGACAGCAAATAGACTTTCTTCAATCTTTATTTGAAACAGAGAATGATGTCTTAAATACATTTGGAGAAATTAGTTTGATAGATGGAGATACACAATCTTTTCAAAAATTACTTAAATAAGGGGTAAATATGAAAAATCACTTTATGACAATTTTAACTTTTTTGCTGATTGTTTCATGCAGCAAAGGAGGAGATGAAAGACTTGCAGAAAAAGAAAGCATAAAGTCTCGTGAACAGGTTGAGGCCGAAAATGAAAATCAACGAGAGTGGGCCGATAAAATGGAAAAAGACCTTAACCAAAGGAAGTATTTTATTCAAGCGGTTGAAGGTAAGTTTGAAGGAGAATTAACTGTTTCTGGAATCGATTTTAGTATTACAGCAAATATGATTTCCAGCATTCCAATAAACTTCTCAGACAGAGTGAGAACATTAGCTGAAATCAACTATGAGCTAGAGAACCTAACCCTTACTGTAAATGTAAAAATGGAAAATCCGCGTATTGCTAACAGCGGCGTAAGTTGTACCATTGAAAAACATCGACCTGATATCAAAAATGGGATCATTAAAATGATCTCAGAATCTTGCAAGAACATTTTTAGATTGAGCCTGAGTGATACTCTAAAAGAACTAAATGCTAGCCAAATAAAGAAAAAGTCTAAAGTTTTGGCTAAAGAAGTTATTGAAAACAGGCTCGACCAAGTTGATATCCTAGATGGGAGTTTTGAGTCGAGTACTAGTACTCAGGAATATAAATTTAAGTTAAAGAGGATTTAAACTATGAAACCATTACTAACCTTAGTTCTTTTGATTCCTCTATCAAGTGCTTTCTCCCAAGTGAAAAATATTTCTCTTGAGGAGGTAGCAGCAAAAGTTAAGAACTCCAATTTTAATGTTCTAGAGAATGCTGAAAGAGTTTATCAAGCAAAGGAAACAATAACATTTAATAAGAGGAACCTTCTTCCAAGGTTAAATTTTTGGAATGTTTTAAGGCTGCCATTTGATTGGCTTTCAGCAGTTGATATCGTCCAAGACATTGCTCCATTTCTCGTTCCTAATAATTGGTTCAGAGTCTCACAGTCCAAGCTTTTTTTCTTGGCGCAAAAAGAGCAGTATCGAGCTCTCTGGGCCAACGAGGTGATGACAGCAAAACTTCTTTATATCAATACCCTTAGAGACCAAGGTTTTTTAGATGCTTTAAAAGTACAAGAGAAACAAGTTATTGAGTTACTTAATGTTGTTAAAACAAGGGCTGTTTTTGGAGATGTTCCTCCGCAAGTTTTAAAGTTTTTGCAGATAAGAAAACTTGAAATTGCTGAAGATATTCGAGCTCTAGGTACTCTCGTTTTTGAAGAAAAAAAGGCTCTTGCCTACCTAATGGGAACTCCCCAGGAAGAAGAGATCGCCTTAAAGAAAATTGAACTTCCTAAAGTAGAAGATCTAGATCCGATTAAATTCGATACTTTTATTTTTAGAGCACTGGATAACGCTCCAGAGATTACCCAGTACCGTTATATTAAAAGTTCACTTAAGTACGTAAAAAAGGAAGTCTACTTTTCATTCTTAGGTGCCTCTACTGGTTCTCGTGGAGTTGGAGGGGGAGTTTTTAATAATATTCCGATTCAAGATGGCTTGGGTTTTGGGCTAGGAAGTAGTTTAAGAATCTCAAAATCAGAGGGACGAACTCTTGACCTTAATATAAAGGCAACCAAAGAGGTTATAAAAAAGAGCCTCTATATTCTCGTTACAAACTTTAATTCTTATATTGATAATGTTGATAACCAAAACAATCGACTCAAGTTAGCAGAAGATAATTATGAAGTTATAAAAACACAACTTTTACTTGGTACTGATGTCGATCCAATAGAGATGTTAACTAGCATTAACAACCTTTTTGATGCTTCAATTTCTTTGATG
>JAUHYH010000119.1 GCA_030426585.1 Bacteriovoracia bacterium | reverse complement strand
TCTTTTTAAGAGTTTTTGCGAGGGTATACATCATGTCTCGATAAGAAAGTGTTTCGCTTCCTCCGATATCATAATGTCTTGAAAAGTGTTCTGGTTTATTAAGAACTTCGAGAATAGAGTCAAGAACATCCCAAACGACAATCGGGTTTGATAAAGTTGAAGTCCAAGAAGGGCAAATCATAAAGGGGAGTCTTTTTACAAGGTTTAGCATCATTGTAAAAGAGGATCCTTCTGGCCCTATAATGACTCCTGCTCGTAATGAAGTCAGAGGGATATCACTTGCAGCAAGAGCCGATTCAACTTCAACACGGCTCCGGAGGTGTTCACTGATATTTTGAGCATCAGGAATAATTCCTCCAAGATAGATGATCTGTTTTAATCCTTTTTCCCTTGCTGCTCGAGCAAAGTTGTCAGCGAGGATAAGGTCGTAGTCCGCAAAACTCCCTTGAGAGAGTCTTGAAGTTGGCAACATTGAGTGCACTAAGTAAATGGCTACATCAGCTCCTTCCAAACCTTCCTGGATATCTTTTAGTGAAAACATGTCACATTGGCGCCAACTGACCCGAGATTCTTTTGAGCTTCTTTTTTTTCGACTTAGAGCGATGATCTTATGATCAGTTTTTGAAAGGAGCTTTCTTATGAGAAGCCTTCCTACAAAACCTGAACCACCAGCAATAACAACTTTTAAACCCATTCATCAATTTTAACAGATATAGCAGTTTTGAGAAGCATTTAAGGTAAACAGAGAAAGACATTCGTTAAATTCGGTGGCATGATCAACATATGTCAAAAGATATCCTTTCAAAGTTATCCTCAAATGTCGGTGACTTCATTGAATTTTGGGGCTTTAAAAGTATTCATGGAAAAATTTGGGTTTACCTATTTTTAAACGAAGCGCCAATGTCATCTAGGGATTTGAAAGAAAAATTAGGTATTTCTAAAGCTTTATTAAGTATAAGTTTGTCCGAATTAAAAAAATATAAAGTTGTTCTAGAAGCAGGCCATGGAAAATATGGGGCCGAAATGGTGATGGCCAATCCTAATGTTATGGAAGCGATTCTAACGGTAATGCGTTCTCGAGAAAAAACAATGATTGATTCAGTAATCTCTGAAATCAATCACTTGCTTGAACACAACCCCGAGTTCTTAAAAGAACATAATGTTTCTGCTAAAAGATTGAAGGCATTAAAAAAACTTACGAGCTATGCTAATAAGGCAGTTTCTGGTTTCTTGAAATTGGATTCAATTGTTCTTCAAAAGTGGAAACAATTCAAAAATATTTAATAAGGTTTTTTTATGATTAAAATTGTTAAAGCAGAGTCTTCTCATGCAAGTGATATTGCTAACTTCCAAGTCGCTATGGCAATGGAAACAGAAGACTTCCAGCTTGATGCGGAAACAGTCTCACAGGGAGTTAAGCATGTCTTTTCTCATCCAGAAATTGGGCATTATTATGTTTTTCTTCATAACGATACTGTTTGTGGGTCTGCTTTAACGCTTTATGAGTGGAGTGATTGGAGGAATGGAAATGTCATTTGGATCCACTCTGTTTATGTCAAACCAGATTCACGGAAACTTGGACTCTATAAAGCTTTTTATGAAGCAATGAAAGAAAGAGTGAGAGCAGACCAAAGCCTTAAAGGATTAAGGCTTTACGTTGATAAAACTAACCAACGGGCGATTCAAGTTTATCAAAAGCTAGGAATGCAAGATGAGCATTATTCGCTTTTTGAATGGCTTGAATCTAACTAAGAGAAGCTTCGTTAAAGTCGTTCTCATCCATCAAAAAACTTAAGGTCCCCATTAAAAAAAGGACAATAAGTACTGCAGGGATTGAAAGCTTTTTCTCTTTAGAATCTTGGAAAAGATATTCCCATTCCATTTTGTACTCCTTAATACCATTATCCGTATCAAGGTTTTAGAAAGGAAGTTAAGCTTCTAAAAGGCTTTTATTAAGAACTAGTTAAAGAGAAAGCTACAACCCAAGGGAAGCAGGAAGAAAACAAGAGCGACATAGATAAACCCATATCTTCTCTTCTTTAAAACTAGCTTTGCCAATGATTCAGTTAAAGCAATTGGAACCTTTCTTGTGATTGGCGGGATAAACCAGATAAGCATTCCTAGGATATTGAAAAGAAAATGAACGATCGCGATAGTAAGCCCATGAACATTTCCTGTTAATGAAGCCAGGAGTGCGGTCGTTGTCGTTCCAATATTGGCGCCCACTGTGACCGGGAAAATAGACTCAAGGCTGAGCATTCCTGAAGCAGCAAGAGGGACCATCAATGAAGTCGTAATTGAACTTGATTGAACGGCAAAAGTAAAAAGCGTTCCGAACATAATTGTTCCGAAGGTGTTTTTTGAAAAAATCTTATCAAGGATTTCTGCTCGTGAAGATTCAACAATCTTTTTCGTTACTTTCACAATAAAGGCAAGAGAAGCAATAATGAGAACTGCTGAGATTAAGGCCAGCATAAGTCCTGCTGAAGGACCTTCCATCCCAAAAACGTCAATGACAAGAGTTTTGAGAGCTTTTGCAAATGGTTTTATGGCCGCTTTGATAGGGCTAGAAAATTTAACATTTCCAGATGTCCCATAAAGCATATTCGCAAGAAGAGTTGCTGACTTGCTTAATAGACCTGTCGCTAATTCAATCGGTAGAAGAACGATAACACTTAAAAAGTTAAAAAAGTCATGAATGGTTCCTGAAGCAAAAGCTCTAGAAAAACTTTTATTACTACTAACATAGCCTAGTGAAACCAATGTATTCGTAACACTTGTTCCTAAGTTTGCTCCCATAATCATTGGTACGGCCGCGGGGATACCTAAGGTTCCACTTGAAACAAGGCCAACAATAATGGCTGTTGTTGCAGATGAACTTTGAACAAGAACGGTAGCAAGCATCCCTGACATTAAAGATAAAAATGGGTTTGCAGTTCCACTAAGAAGACTATTCGCAAAGTCTTCTCCCATAAGTTTAAAAGCACTTGAAAAGGATTTGACTCCAACAAGAAAAAGAAAGAGTAAAAGAATTACGGGGACGTAACTCGAAATGATGAGTTTCCAGTTAAAGCCGTGGTGTTCTGTCTCTTCAGTTTTTAAAACCTTCACATCTGTCATTGTTTTCATTTTTTTTCCCATATCAGAGTCACCACTCATTATGGATTTATATCAAACAGTGTGGGGTTAGACCTCAGGGGCAAGACGGCTTAACGCAATCTTAATAGTGTCAATGTAATGAATACAGATGCAAGGTTGGGTTATTGTTTAAGATCAATATTTTCGAGTTTATCGATCTTGTTTTTGCAAGTTGTTATGATCGCTTCGTAGCGCTTTTGGATAGGGTCAAAAATATCTCTATTTTGGGCCAACTTGGCAAAGTTATCAATGGCATCGATCGAGATCATCCCTAAGGATCGAGCGATAGACGACAGGGTGCTATAGTGAGCAATAATCCCCGTTTTAAGTTCATCAGTTGAGTTTGTTAGGTCTTTGAACTTTTTTTCATTTTCAATAACGAAATTACTGAAGAATGTTCCATATTTCATTTGGTAGTCTTGAAGGAAATAATTCTTTCTAAATTCAACTTGAGGTTTAGAAAGCGGACCCTTTTTCGCTTTATCGAGGTTATCGGAAATGCGGTTTGCAATGCTTAAGAGTGTCTCATATTTCATCTTAATATCTTGAACAAAGGCATTGTCTCTTCTCTTTTGGAGTTTTTGAAATTTGGCGAGCTCTTTTGAATAAGTTTTTTTAGAGTGAAATTTTAGAATGAGATCGACGCTAGCCGTTTTCTTTACGGTATAGTCATCCAGTAAAAGTTTTTGCCAAGGGCTTAAGTTATTTTTAAGGACTTCCAGCTCAACCTTATAAGCCCCTGGAATAATCTCAGAGCCTTTCGAAAAATTTAATTCTTTGATTTCAGCAAGATTATCTTTCAGGTCAATATTAGTTATGAACTCAATGGGTTGATTCCCCAAGATTTTATTTTCAATACTTGTAAACTTTGCTCTAACGGATTGAGTGCCTGGGAGTGAAGACATAAGGTAAAGATTTTTCAGATCTTTTGAGGCGATAAATTTCCATTGATGATCTTTATTATCAAAAGCGTTTTTTAGTTGATTCTTTGCTTTATAAAAAGTTTTGGGTCTAACATCTTTAGGACGTTCGAGTTGAAAGGATTGATTTGTTATGACGGTCTTGGCCCCGAAGTAGAAAAAAGTGCACATTAGGGCAAAAGAAGCCAGAAGACCAAGTGGTTTAATAATTGATCGCTTGCTTGTTGCAGGTTTTGTTATTTTTGCCTTAGGGGCTTTTTTTTCAATTTTTGGTGGTGGAGGAGGTGTTGCTCGCTTAAAAGATTCTTTGATAACTCGGGGAGTTTCTTTTGGAACCACTTTAGGCTTCACAATAGTTCGAGGTTTTTTGATCAAATCTCGAACCAGGATAGGTTCGGAAAACCCTCTCTTTATTAGAGTCGTTTCTCTACTAATTTTCTGTTTTTTAAACATCCCTTGCAGGTCCTGTTCGTTAAAAGGACCAAATTGGTTGTTGTCTTCGAGAATGTACCAGAGTTTATCCATGCTTTACCCGTGTAAAGAATATCAGTTTTATTCCCTAAAAAAAACTTTACTAAATTTCTTTCCTAGCAGAATCTACAGCCAATATGCAGTTTTTAGCCCAAAAGCTTGAGTCCGAGACTAGGGTACTCAAGCAAGACATGATTCTCTTTAAAGCATCCTCAGATATTGGGGTTCAGCGCAACTCTGGTCGACTTGGAGCCCGTTTCGCTCCTCAGGCGATTCTGCATGCATTTCAAAAGTTGAATCAAGTCGAGTGGGCCCACAATCTTTATGAGTGCGAAACAACTTCTCAAGCTTCTGAAAAAGCTGATTTCGAACAATCAATTTTGGATTCAGTGAAAATTTTAAAAGAAAACTTTCCAGCGAGTGCTTGTACTGTTCACCTCGGCGGTGGGCATGATCATATTTATTCTTTATTGAAGGCCCTTTACGAAAAAGGTGAAAAGAATCTTTTGATTCTTAATATCGACCCCCATTGTGACACTCGTCCTTTGGATCGGGCCCATTCAGGAAATCCTTTCAGACGATTTCAAAACGATTGTCCGGACTGGCAGGGAAGATTGATTCAAGTTGGAATTAGCGAGATGAATAATAACAAAGAAACACTTGCTGGAATTCCTCAGATGGATATTTTTAACTTTGAACAGTTAAGAGTTCTTTCTGAAAATTTTACGAAAGACCTGGAGTTAAACGATTTTGTGACTCAAAAAACGATCGATGACTGTGACCGAGTGATTCTAAGTTTAGATGCCGACATTATCGAGAGTTCAACCATGGAAGCGGTGAGTGCCGTGAGCTATAAAGGGATTCCTGCCCACTACTTAAGAAGTTTTTTAATTTCTTTAGTTAGAGATTTAAAGAAGCCTCACACTCTTGGAGTTTATGAGTATAATCCCATCTTTGATAATCTTTCGAATAAAGGGAGTCGTTTTCTAGCGGGTCTTCTGTACGATTATTGGAAGCAGAGTTTATTGCTTTAAGGGTTGAAGGATATTCATTCTTTTTGAAGACTTATTATTGCAATAAACCTTCTCTAGTTTAGCTTTATATTTGTAGTGAACTTTCTTATCACCTTTATAGACAGAAAAATTTAAGTGTCCTTCAACTTCAAATTCGGAAGCAGTAATTTTCTTCCATGTTAATTTCTGATCATAATCAAGCCAGACATTGTTTTTTAACTTATAAGGAAGGCGTCCTTTATATTCATATTGGAGGGTCTTGGAGTCTTTCTGGGTTTTTCCTAAACCTTGAAAAATCTCAATCGGCAAGACATCAATCCCTAGATCAGATCCTTCGGCATACATATAATAGGATAGCGTAGAAACTTCTTTATTATCTTTATCAAGAACAGCAAAAGCTTTATCAGGTTTAAACTTTTGTCCACCGTCATTCCAAAAAAGCTCTTCTTTAATCTTTTTTCCATTAACTTCTTTGGTGATATAGCAACCAAGGTATTGGGTCCAAAGACCGTGAGAGTAGACGGAGTTAGCTAAGAAAAAGAGTAGGACTTTCAACATCCTTCTATTCTATGCACCCTGTTTTGATTTTACAAAAGTTAACAAGACGAGGAAGGATTCGATTATACATCTGAGTGTTGGTTTCAGTGAGCTCAAGGCGACCTACTCGGATCTCACCGGCTCCAAACTCGAATCCTTTTTTATAGATAATACTCTGGTCTTTGAGGTCAACGATGATTTCACTGGCATCCATAACTTCAGAAATATTATTATATTGTTTGTTATCATCGAGAGTGAGTTTATAGGTGTAATCGAATTCGTTATATACGACCTCTTTTATCAGGACGACATGGAGCCATTTTTTGGTATCCCAAATAGCAAAAAGAATTTCGGGAGTTTCACCTCTTGCTATTTTTTCGGAGAGTTCACTCATCATTGATCTTAGCTCATCTCGCTCGTAGACTTTAGTATTTGAATAAATTTTAAAATAATTAGAAAGGCTAACGGCATTTTGTCCCCATTTTTCGATGACAAGCTCTTTAAGATCTCTTTCAAAAAGTTCAGAAAGCTCACGAATAGAACTTAAATAAGGAAAAACTCGAGGTCTTGAATAGAAGACGTCTTTCAAAGCTTCTTTTATATACTCTTTCCACTCTTTAGAGTTTTTATCGAAAGAGATCGATTCAAAAGAGTTTTCTGGATCAAAGAAGGCCAGGTGCCTCAGTTGGTTTGTTAACGAGGAATGCCCCCAGCAAAACCCATATTCTCGGGTCATAACGCCTTTAAAGTCAGATGATTCATTAAGAAAGCTGAGAGAATTCTTTTCGTTCTGCACATAATTGCGTTGATTGATTTTTAAAATTCCTAAGTCGTTTGGACAAACCTGTTGGCAATAGTTTCGAGAATTTTTCTGAAGAACGGGAACATCTTGGGTTATATTCTTTTTGATAAACTCATCATAGTTTTTATTATTTTTGAGCAATTCACTGGCGAGAGTTAAGGGGCCAAAAGCAATATACTTTCGAATCGCTGTTTTTCTCATGAACCCTGCCTGTTGAGGAGTCGAGTCCTGTGCGAGGGTATGAAAACTAAAGAATAAAAAAAGAAAAATGACTCTTTTCATGGCAAAAAAAGGCCCAGGCAAAGCTGGGCCTAGTGTTATGAGCAATTAGTTATTAATTGCTCTTAGAAGACTATTTCTTGTGTTTTCACAATCACTTTTAGCAGAAAGAACAGCTGCGGCACCTTGAGCAGCAAGAAGCTCTGCGCTTTTTGGTTGTTGATCAAGATCTAAAACAGAAACTGTTTTTGAGTGAGTTTTAGTTTTAACAACTTCTCTAGTAATTTCACGGCTGTTAATTTTTGTTTTTGTCTTCGATCCGTTTTCTTTTACAGTTCGAACATCGTAAAGCTCAACTTTTTGCTTGTACTTTACATCAATATCATACTGAGCAAAAAGGATTGTTCTTTCTCCGGCAATTGCTGCAGCAACCTGATTAAGCATATCAGCTGCATCAGTTGCACAAGTTCCAACTTCAAGAACTTCAGAGCTGATGACGTTTTCGTGACCAGTACTTGTTTTGTCTTTGTCTTGAGAAAAAGCAGAAAGAGAAATAAGCGCCAAAAGGCATAAAAGTGATTTCATTATAAATCTCCTTAAAGGGTTAAAAAAACAAATGATGGGCTAAGGCTAGCACCCTTTTGAGACTCAGAATGATGAGCTGTAATGATTACAAAGGCTGATTAAAGATTATGCAGCTCAAATTGCTCAGATTCGGTTTTAAAGAGCTCAGTGAATTGATATTTTTCTTCGTCAGTTTTTTCGATCTTCCCACCCCAAAAATCCTTATCATGATCAAAGACCATGATGAGATCATTGGCGATAATAAAATCGTAAGTCTCAATTTTTTCGAGACTGCTCACGCCTGGGTGAAGGTCGTAACCCATAACCCAAGGAAGGTGAAGATGGTGAGAAGTGGGGACAAGATCTCCCATATAAAAAATAGACTCATCAAAGGGAAGGACTTGGTAATCCGTGTGACCATGGCTGATTCGGTATTTGAGTTTGTAGCCAGAATCAGTCTCTATCGCGATCCCCTCCTTCTCGGCCTCTAGCCAATGGATTTGCCCTTTCGAAACCAGATCATCGATTAATGGTTGAAAATATTGATGATGAAATGAACCTCGATC
>JAUHYH010000118.1 GCA_030426585.1 Bacteriovoracia bacterium | reverse complement strand
TTATGAAGAGTCGAAAGAAATCCAAAGGGCGATGCGAGGCCAGAAGTTTAAGTTAAAACCAACAGAGAGAACAAGGCGAATCCTAAAGCTAGAAGAGTTTGAGAACTAAATAAACTTAGCATATGCGACACGAAAAAGGTGCTGGCACCTATTTCGTGGTAAAGGTAATAACCCCATCCCAGTCAGAACCGGGGGGATTTTGACTATAATGTTGACACTTTTCTATGAGATTCTTGATTGACCAGTCCTCAAAGCGTTCTGAGTAGGCTTTGAGTTTATCAATCGCCGCTTGAAACTTTTGATCAAGGTAGAGGGCAAAGGCCTCATTAAAGTCTTTTATAACTTCAGAATACTCATAAAGCTCATGGGTCTTATCGACCACTTCGAGAATCTCAACGGCTTGCTCTTTTCCTTTTACTCGAACTTTATCCATTCTTCTTATAAGAAACTCTTGTTTCTGTTCTTCAGTGAGTTTTTTATAAGTAAATTCGCTAATAAGGAGTCTTGAACGATAAGGTTTACAAAGACCTTCAACTCTTGCCCCTAAGTTCATGCTATCCCCAAGGGCAGTGTATTGAAAAATCTCATTACTTCCCATATTTCCAACTGAACAAATTCCAGAATTGAGACCTATTCCTGCCTCAAATTCAGGGAGCCCCTCTGACCTAAGTTGTTCATTAACCTCGGGAAGAGCTTCAATCTGTGCTCTTGCTGATTTAATCGCCTTATAGGCATGATCGTTCGTTTCAACGGGAGCCCCCCAATAACCTACGATCGCATCACCGATATATTTATCAAGAGTCCCATCATGCTCCATCAAGAGATCAGTCATTTTCGTCATGTAGATGTTAAGAGCATGGCTGAGTTGCTCTGGGCTTAATTTTTCTGAAATAGAAGTAAAGTCACGAACATCACTGAAGAAAACTGTAATATCTTTCTTTTCTCCTCCAAGCTTTAACTTTTCTGGATGCTTTAACAGTTCATTAACAATGCTTGGAGCAACCATCTGTGAGAAAGCTCCTCGAATTTGTTTCTTTTCTGAAGAGGCGAGGTAGAAGTTTAAAAAGGTGTTCCAAATATAAGTCATGAGATAGGAGAGAAGACAAAAGAAAAGTTTGATCTCATAACTACGAGGGATAAAATAATAAAGATCAAGGAAGTAGGTAATCGCTGAAACGAGCGCGACTACAAAGAGGTCAACAATAGGATTTCCAAAAAGTTGAAAACCTAAAATAACAATAACTCCAATAACGAGGAGACCAAGAGTATAGAGGAAGGACTCAACGGGTTCTTGAAAAAAATCTTGGGCGATAAGAGAGTGGGTGAGGTTCATATGCATTAAGACCCCTTCGGTCTGAGGACCGGCCGGGGTAGGCCTGATATCGTTTGCATTTCCAATCGCTGTTAGGGCAATAAAAGCAATCTTACCTTCTAGCTTTTTACGAATTTCTTCGTCATTGGGATCTGCCTCAAGCAGTTCAACAACGGTAACTTCATCAAAATAGGACTTATCGCCTAAAAACTTTACTCTCGCTTTTCCTAAAGCATCAAGGTGGAGTTTTTCACCATCAATATTCATAGAGACGGCACCATTTTGAGTGATGTTATAACTCACTTCTTTTCCGGTATATTTCATATAAGTACTGAGGGCCAAAGAGGGAAAATAGAGCGGGTCGCCATCGAGTTCAACATTTGCAAATAAAAGAAAATGTCGGTAGACACCATCTCTATCACCCGAGGAATTTATAAAGCCATAACCATTCCCTTCGGTCCGTAACTTTTCAATGGTAAAGGTCGTTGCATTTAAGCTATTAGGAGGAACATTTTTTCCTTTAACATCTCCTGAGAGAATAAGATCAAAAAGTTCTGGTGGAGGTTCTTTCATTACGGGATCCCCATAACCTGCCAAGGTGTACGGAAGAACAATAGAGCCGCCTGTGGAGTTAAAGGTTTGAAAAGCGACTGCAAGTTCATCATCGGGGTTGACGCCATTACAGACATTTTCGGGTTCAGAGAAGATAACATCAAAAGAGATGACTTTGACCCCAAACATCCTTAGCTTATCAACAACCTTTACCCACTCAGAACGAGTCCATGGCCACCTTCCGATTCGCTCCAAGGAGAGATCATCAATGGCAATAAGAGCAATGTCTTCAGATTTTTCTCGACCACTATCATAATTCATAAAACGAAAATCAAAAAACTGATCTTCAATTGAAGAAGCGACAACTCCAAAAGAGTCATCTTCTTGAAAAGCAGACTGTGTCAGAACCGTCGAATAAATGGCAAAGATACAAAGAATGATAATGAGTATTGAGACACCATATCGAATAAGACCAATAAAGTTTTTCATAAATTACCAAGTATAGGCAAAGTCGATAGTGAGAACATGTTTATCGTAAGTATAAGTCTCATCGTCTTTTGATAAGTTTTGGGTAAATGCGTATTTAGCTGTTAATTTACTGTTTTGATTAACTATTTTTGTTGCAGCAAATGAAGGAACTAAAAGGAATTCAACCCCTCTAAGATCAGCAGTTGCGGCATCTTTATAGTCGGTTGTAGTCACATTGAATCCAGCTGTATAAAAAGTCACAATTTCTCTGTCTTTTGGAAAGAAGATATAATTATTGATAAGTGAAAGTGAATCTGAATCCAGAGAATCAGTTTCACTGTCAGTGATAGCAAAGTTGGCAACGAGAATATAACGATTGCCACTTTGAAGATTAAAGAATTGACTGAATTGAGCGGTGATTGTTGTAGAGTCATAGATCGGATCTTGATTGGCATTATCTTTATATTTCAATCGAAAAGTCGATTCGCCTGTATCAAAAAATGTTGCTCTTTCACCAACTGAAATTGTATAAGCCTTATTATAAAATTGTAGTTTTTCTCTTTGGTTATAATCCCGATAGTTCCAAGAGTATTCAAGATCCAAGAGTGTAGAAGCAGGCTTCCCATTATAGGTATGTTCCCGAGTCATTCTTACGGCAGGGGTAATCGTAATATTATCATTATCAATAATATCGAGAACATCTCTTTCAAAATAGTATTGATAATTTGCTGTGAGTTCTGGATTAATAAAATACCGACCTTTAACAGCATATTTTTTTCTTAGATAAGCGATAAGGTTTCCAGTGTAAGAGTCTTTAGCGGTGGGTTGAGTGGGATTTTCATCAGAGACTGTTACGACATTACTATCATATCCAAAGATCGAGTTGAGACGAATCATCAGATCTGAGTTTCTGATAAACCGACCATTAACCATTCTTTGCACATCAAGCTCATACTTGGCGGTGATCTCTGCAATCCGGTTTTTCATATTAGGGACAAGGTTGCCATCAGGATTTAAATTAATTCCTTTTTCAAAGAGTGAGATGACCCGGTCTTTAATTTTCTTTTTAGCCAATTGAATAAGTCCATAATCACGAACTTCTCCATCGTCATCAATTTGAATTTTAAAATCTTTCCCACCAAGCTTTTTCTTGTAGGCCATGAGTCTAAGCTCTGCTTTTTGAGCATAGGCAGCTTGTTTTATTTCCGTATCTTCAGGAGTCGAAGTTCGGGTTTTAATGATTTTACTGTAATAGCGATGAGCTTCTTTTATATTGTTTTGCGCGTGATTAATGACTCCAAGATAATAAAGGCAAAGGTTCTCATTAAATTTTTTATCAAGGCTTTTATTAAAGTATTTTTTAGCGTCTTCTAAGCTATCAATAGCGTAATTAATTTGAGCAAATTCATAATAAGACTCAATCGGAATTTGAGCTTTCTCTTCGTTTTTAAAAAGTCTCCCGTAATACTTAATCGCTTTTCGATATTCTTCTAATTTGAACAAAGATTTTGCTAAGAGTGCAGTGAGCTTAATATCTTTCTCGTGTGCATTTTCATGTTTTTCAATGTTCTTAACAACTTGATCATACTGACCTTGTTTAAAAAGCTGATATTGTTCAGTGA
This sequence comes from Bacteriovoracia bacterium, assembly GCA_030426585.1. Classification (GTDB taxonomy): domain Bacteria; phylum Bdellovibrionota; class Bacteriovoracia; order Bacteriovoracales; family Bacteriovoracaceae; genus JAUHYH01. The sequence goes on along the minus strand of JAUHYH010000118.1, from coordinate 4,281 downwards.
TTTCATGAGGGTAGACTAAGATAGAAAATATAAAGCAAACGATGGCAATTAAAAATTGCATATATAGGTCAGCCTTTTAAGGGATTAAACTCCTTAAAAGGCTAATATATTTTTATCCTTCTGGAAAATTCGGAACGAAATTAACAAAAGCTGGATTACCCACATCACCAGGGGGGGGAGTATTAAAATCTTGGCAAGTATTTATGTCAACTAAACAAGGATCAAGATCTTCAATATTTTCATCAAAGAAATCGTTATCATTCAGAGCGACATCACCGGGTGGTGGAGGAGGAAGTTCTCCCGAAGGGGGAGCAAATTGGTCGGGTGCATTTGTCCCATCAGCACTCCCTGGCGGAGGTGGTGGAACAAATTTATGTTCTCCAATAAAACCGATATCATTTTCTCCGCTGGGAACGCGATCCACTTGAAAATTCTCTGGCGGTGGCGGGAGAAATTCTCCTGTTCTGGTATCAACTTCTCCAAAGTTTTTAGGCACCATATAGGTTTCAGTGTTGGGATCAAACATCGCACCTTTTGGGGGCTCTACATAATTCCCTGTCGCAAGGTCAATAAAACCTCCAGCTGCGGGAGCGTGTTGTTCACCATTATCAAAACCTTCTGGTGGTGGTGCTCCAACGGCGGCATACTCAGGCTCAACTGCAGCTACCGTATCTGGCTTGATATTAGCATCAGCAACAAAAAAACTATCAGTATTGGTATTTGACTGAGTTTTGAAAGCTGTTTGAGCTGAAATACCTGGAGGAGTAATCGCCTTTACGTTTGAGTCTGAATTCTTAGCAAATCGTGTACCTGATTCTCTCATATTTAAATTTTCTTTTAGCTTTGTAAGCTGCGTGGGAGCAATTTTAGTAGGAAGATTCACCGTTTGTTTATTTGTTGAAGTCGATGAAAAACGCCCTTGAGTAACAATAACAGACTCATTACGGCTTAAGATTCTATCAAGGTTACCAGCAAATCGTTGCATCTTTTCATCCAATTGAACCATTGAAACGGCGCCTTCATAAGTGAGCACAGTGGTTTTAAAGTTTTCACCAACAGAAACATGAAAGTCAGTTCCTCGAACACCCATCGCCGCAGTTTTTGTTTTGATGAAAAGTTTACTTTTATCTTGGTTCAAGGTGTCTTTAACAACCTTCGTTCGAATCTGGCCTTTGATGAGATTAAGAATTCCCGCTTTTCCTTTTTTGAAAGCTTTAATTTCTAATTCAGAGTTAGCCCCAACGTTTGAAGAAGTTTTATCTTTGAAAACGAGTCTTGCAAAACTTTTCTTTCCAGTAACAACCGTTTGACCTTCATTCAGCCACATTCCCTTTGTTGCTTTCGCAGGAGTTCCGTCTTTACTTTTAACTTGAACATCACCTCTCATCATTTTTATCAACGCGACATCAGTTGATGCCAAAAGAGGTAAAGAGAAACAGAATAAAAATAAAATTCTCATGAGTTCATCCTTGAATGAAAAAGGCCCCAATTCCTGGAGCCTTCTTATATTATTTTAAGGTTCGTGAGTGCGGGAAACAACCGCGGCATTAAGCCCCTAGCTGTAGTGCACGGATCCTCGCCTCTAGTGGGGGGTGAGTACTTAAAAAACTCATAATCCCACCATGGGTAGAAATTTTGAGACTATTTAGTGAACGACCCCGGTCAGGTATTGGGTCTTGAATCCCTATATTTCTTTGAAGGGCCTCAAGAGCAGCAATCATACTCCCAGACCCAGCCAATCTCGCACCACCTTTGTCGGCCCTGAATTCTCGCCATCTTGAGAAGGTGGCCACGACCATCATCCCAAAAAAACCTAGGACAGATTGGACGAGCATGTAGATGAAGTAATTCGCCATGAAACCACCACCGCGAGAGTCATTGCGATCTCCGCGAAGGGCCTGAGAAATAATATTGGTAATAATATTTGCAAGGAACATAACAAAGGCATTCACAACACCTTGGATAAGGGTCATCGTTACCATATCTCCGTTGGCGATGTGAGCGACTTCATGAGCAAGAACACCTTCAACTTCGTTATCATTCATGCGTTGTAAAAGACCGGTTGAAACGGCAACAAGCGAATTGTTTTTGGAAGGTCCTGTTGCGAACGCATTCAGTTCGGGACTTTGATAAACTCCCACTTCAGGCATTTTTGAAAGTCCAGCTCCTTTGGCAAGGTTGTGAACGCGATTAACGAACGCCCCCCATTCAGGATCATTGGGATCCAAGATTTGAACGTTATAGGCCCGCTTCGCTGACCATTTACTGATTGCTAAGCTGATAAAAGATCCGATCATCCCAAAAAGAAAACAGAACACCATCAAGCCGCCATAGCTTCCGCCATGTTCAGCAAGATAAAGGTCGAGTCCAGTGACTCGCATGATAATTCCGATCATAAGAATGATCAGAAAGTTCGTGAGTAGAAAAAACGCCATTCGTTTAATCCAAGTAAACATAAGCCTCCTTAAAGGTCGATACACCTAAAAGATAATATCAGATGTGCTAATGTCAATGATGACTAAATAAATTCTGGTGACAGGAGTCAGGAGTCAGGTTCGGGAATCAGTGGACGGGTACCGGATCCGGTCCCAGATAGCCGACTCCTGTCTCAGATTCCTGACCCCAGGCTCCGGACTCCAGATTCCTCAATATATTTTCTTATAATTCTCAATAATCGACTTCGCCGAAGGCAAATCATTAATCGTTCCCGAAACCTGACCAATTTCAAGTTCACCTTCATCAAGATCACCTTCGAGGATGCCTCGCTTCGCGCGACCTCTTCCAAGGTGTTTCACTAAATCTTCAATAGCGACACACTTGGATTCCATTTCAAAAATTTCATCGGAGAATTTATTTTTGAGCATCCGAACGGGGACCACATTTTTCATCTGAAGTTTGGTTTCTCCTGCTTTCGCCGCTATCACTCGTTTTTTAAATTCTTCATGCGCACTGGATTCGACTGTGATAGCGAAACGTGTTCCTATTTGGACCGCATGAGCCCCTAATGCATGAGCGGCAAGCACTTGCCTGGGATCAGAAATTCCGCCGGCAGCAATCACGGGAATAGAAACGGTATCAACAACTTCAGGAATAAGGACCATGGTTGTTGTTTCGTCTCTTCCGTTATGACCTCCGGCCTCAAAACCTTCCGCGACAATCGCATCAACTCCAGCATCTTCACATTTTTTCGCCAGTAAGGCCGAGCTGGTCACATGAATCACGCGACGACCTTCATCTTTTAAAAACTTCGTAAATGTTTTTGGAGATCCGGCTGAAGTAATAAAGTTTTTTATTCCAGCATCAAGAGCGATTTTAATTTGTTTATCGACTTCGCCATAAAGCAAAGGAAAGTTAACAGCAAGTTTCGAGTGATGCTCAGGCTTAGTAAGCTTTAAAGCTTTTTCAATTTGTGATTTTAAAAGATCAACTTTCATGGACCCTGCGCCTATTGTTCCCATGATGCCTTCATTGGCACAGGCACTGGCGAGCTTTGCTCCTGAAACCCATACCATGCCGGCTTGGATAATAGGGAAGTCGAGTTCAAACAATTCACAAAAAGCTTTTTGTTTTTTATCCATGATTATACGCCTTCGTCGCTGACCTTTTATGACCATACCCTTTTATATTTTCAACTTTCCAACCAGACTCTTCAAGCGCCTTGCGCACACTATGGGAAGCACTATAGGTAACTAAGGTTGCATCTTTAGAAACCGACTTTAAAAGATCAAACCATTCTTTTTCCCATAAAGTAGGATTTTTTTTAGGGGAGAAGGCATCTTGAAAAATATAGCGAAATTTTTTATCAGGGTTTTTCTCTTTCCACTTTGGGAGAGTTTCTCGAGCATCTCCAATTAAAACTTCATAAGTCACATTGGGGATTTTGTATTCATCGTGTCTGTTAAAAAACCAATCAACGAGACCTCGATCAATCTCGGTACTGACATAGTGGAGATGGCAGGGAGAACCCTTAAAAAGCTTTAAGGTTTCTAAAAAATTTAATCCCAATCCAAAACCGGTTTCAAAGATATTGATATGAGTGGAGTTGGGAACTGCTTTCGCCAATCCTGTTTCGTTTATAAAATAGTTCTGAGTTTCCCCAAGCGCTCCGGCCGTTGAGTGGCAATTTTCATCATAGGTTTCTGAATACAATGTATATGACCCATCTTCGGTCCTAACCCATCTATGTTTTGGGGGCGCGGGCATATCACTCATTGAGCAAGCCAATTCTTAATATGATTAAACGTCCAATCAGTAGCATCATGCTGAATCTCGTGACCGGCT
>JAUHYH010000282.1 GCA_030426585.1 Bacteriovoracia bacterium | reverse complement strand
TACTGGTGTCATTCCAGACGACGCTTTTCACTCAACGAAAGAAGTTGTTCAATCAGACGTTACTTTTTCTGAAGTAAAGTTTTCTGGTGAGCTATTTGATATGCCAGCAGGACCAATGGCCATGGCTGTGGGAGGTGGTTTTATGGATGAGTCTTACTCAGATATTCTTGATGAAGAATCAGCAAATAATAATGTTCTCGGAAGTTCTGGATCTAATGGGGCTGGGAAAAGACAAGTGAATTATGCTTTTCTTGAGTTCGCAGTACCCGTTCATCAAACTCTAGAGATGCAACTTTCAGGTCGATTTGATGCTTACTCAGACTTTGGGAATACAACTAACCCTAAACTGGCGATGAAATACCGACCTAATGATTGGCTTATGGTTAGAGGTTCAGCCGGAACGGGATTCAGAGCTCCTTCGTTACAAGACTTGTACGGAGCTGGAGGATCAGGTGCCTATACATTTATTGATCATCAAGGTTGTGCCAATGGCGTAGCCGAAGCCTGTAAACCAATGCAGCATACCGCTAATATAGGTTCAAATAGAGACCTCGTTGAAGAGAAATCTCGCTCTTATAACTTAGGGTTTATGGTTGAGCCGGCTAAAGAGTTTAGTTTTGGTGTTGACCTTTGGAGACTTGAAACAAGTAATATCGTTGATGTCGATCTTGAAGCTTTAACTCAGGCAGAAAAAGATGGTGTTGACCTTTCAACGTTAGGAACAACAATTACAAGAAACGGTGCCGGCGAAATTCTTCTGGTCGAAACTCAATTCCAAAATGTTTCTCAAAGAAATGTTGATGGTATGGATGTAAATATCAACAGTATGATTAACTCACCCATTGGGACTTTTGTTTTTAGAAATACTCTTACTTATCTCTTTAACTTCGAAGAAGCGAGAAGAGCAGGTGCTCCGTTAGAAGAAACCTTGAAAACCAACAGAAATCTTCAAGCAAGACCTCAGTGGAGAAACAACCTGACTGTTGACTATATTCCAACTGATAGGCTTGCAATTAACATGGCTTTTCTTACGACAGGAAAGTTTCAAAAAACTGTCGCGGAAGAAGGAAATATCGGGGATTACACTCAAGTCGATGCTCAAGTGGCTTACATGCTGACTGACAACTCAAGGCTAACGGTAGGAGCGATGAATCTTCTGGGAACGACTCCGAACCTTGATGATAGTGACCCGAACAATAGACTTAACGGACAAATCTTTGATCCAAGAGGACAGAGATATTTCATGGCATACAAACAAACATTCTAGAAAGGAAGAAGCAAAATGAAGAACAAGAAATTGGCTATCGGATTCATTTTGCTCTCTCTAAGTACTTCGGTACTGGGGGAAGCGAAACTTGAAAAAGTAGCAGACAAGCAGGCGGCGGCGGAGAGCGATGCTCGCGCCAGTCAGAAAAAGATTAACAAACTCGATGATGAGGCAGCGACTTTGCTCAATCAGTATCGACAAACCTTAAAGAAGATCGAAAATGCGAAAGTGTATAACGATCAATTAAGAAAACTTATAGAGCAACAGAAACAAGAAAAAGTGGATGTTGTGGCCCAGATTGATTCTTTAAAGAATACCAATCAAGGGATCGTACCACTTATGCTCAAGATGACTTCAACGTTACAAGAGTTTGTGAAGCTTGATGTTCCTTTTCTCCCCGAGGAAAGAAGTAAAAGAATCACAGACATCGTAGCGGTGATGGATCGAG
>JAUHYH010000117.1 GCA_030426585.1 Bacteriovoracia bacterium | reverse complement strand
GAGAGTACTTCTTGCAAGCTCGTCCCTCTTTCATTTTTATACTTAACGTTTTTCCGTAAAAATTCATTGTATAAGTTGGATTGATAAAATGATTGTCTTCATACTTTTCGAATCCAACCTTTACCTGAAATTCTTTGTCGTTATAAGAAACTGTATAAGTGTAGTCTTCCGGATCATAACTAACGAACTTCAAAACTGATTTCTTGTTTTGACCGTTAATCACTCCGCCCCAAAAACCATTTTCGTTTTCAAATTGCGCTCCATAAACTTCACCATCATTGTGAATGATGAGGCTTGAGGCATCGTGCTGCTCACCTGTCACAACACCGAAAACCAAAAGGTTTCCAATGCTCCCAGCAATGGCATGGCCTTGGCTTGAGAGTTTGATTCCTCTACCTGTTATAGGAGTAAGCCCGTGATCTCCAGCAAATGAGGTTGATAAAAAACTAGCTAGCAACAAAGTGATGATAAATTTCATTATTTTCTCCTGAACTTATTGATTTTATGAGGATAGAGAAAAGTGTTTGGCATGGCAAACACTTTTCCTTCCCCGCCCAAATCACTTCGGCACCGGAGTATTTTAAACAAATTTCACTTATCTAGCTCCTTTATGACGCATCTGCTTGTTGTAAAAATGAAATACTTTTAATTATTTCTATGTTTCATCTACCCACCCTGATATTCCATTCGGAATTATTAATTACCAGCGGATTATATGAACAAAGATGAAATTATAAATTTAAGACACGACGTAAATGGCACCCTCAAATCCATTGAGATGGTTTTAATGACCTTGAAAGAAAATGGATTAACAGAAGAAACTGAGGAGTTACTAGATATAGCGATTGCCCGCCTCAAAGATTTCAAAATTTTAAATATGAAGCTTATCGATTCAGTCACTACAAGCGGATCAACTCATGAATGTTAAAAAGATTATTAAAAGTTTAAAATTAGGGACGAGTTTAATTTGTGCACTCCCTAAACCTTTGAATCAAATAGAAAAACTTATAAGGTTATAAAAAAAATGAAAATGATGCTTGTTTTATATTTTTTTTCATTCCAATTATTTTCTTATGAAAACATAAAACTACTGAACTGGTGGGATTACCTTTCAAGTCAAGTAAGTCAGGAGCTTAATCAAAAATATCCAGAACTCTTGCTTACTGAATACAGGTCAAATGAGGTTGCTTTGTCAAAGCTATTAAATCACAATAGTGAATATGACATAGCGATAGTCTCTAATTGGGTTGCTAAGAAGTTAAAAATTGCTGGCCGGATTGAAAACAAAGCCCTTCAAGGTATTTTAACAAAAAGAAAATACGAAAAAAGTATTTTATTAAATAGCGTCAATTGTTTACCATTTTTATGGTCCACAACGTTATTTGTTCAAAAGAAAAATCTCGGCAACATAGATAACATATACAAATTATTAGATTTAAAGAAATTAAATAAAAAAATTGGGATTATTGATGACTCAGTCGAATTTGTTTCAAGACTTGTCTTAGATAGCGATAGATCAAAAAACTGTTCACTGAAGTTTGATATAAATAACTGCCTGAAAAGAGACCTAACTCTTTCGAAAGATGATTTTAACTCTTCATTTACTAGGACTATTCAAAAGTATGATGCAGCCTACACATGGCATGGAGTAGTATCAAATCCAATAGAAAGCTTAAACGAATATAAGTACACCCTACCTCTAAAAGCTCCTATCATCGGGGGGGATTACCTCTGTGTTTTAAAAAATGAAAAAAGAAAATTTTCCGAGCTTCAAAAAATAATCGATATTGCTACGTTTATAACTAACAAACGAAATACATATTTAAATTCAAGTTTTACATATTACTTTTCACCATATGTAAACGACAGTGGAGACTCTCTTCCCGCTAAGACTAAAAATCTTCACTCCAAAATAAAAAAAATGCTCAAAAATAAAAAAGTCCATTTCATTAAAGATTACAACTCCCACGAAATAGAAGTCATAAATTCATTCTGGAAAGAAAAAAGGTTTCACCAATGAAAGACCTATCCATTAAAAATATTTTTATGGTAATTATCTTAATCTCAGGAATAATCCCCACAGTGATCTCACTGGGCTCACATATTAACCAGATAAAACTCAATATCACACAGCGAAAATTGAATACGGAAAAAATTCAAAAAAGCATACTGTACTCAATTACAAATCAAGTTTTAGAGGCTCAAAAAAAACTGGAACTACTTTCGAACTCAGCTGAATTGATCGAGTACTTCAGAACACCTAAAGCATTTAGGAGACTTGTTGAAAATAGATTATATGGGAAAACTTTACTCTTAATTGAAAATTCTCCCACTCCAATCCAAGTCATTATTCGAGATTCTCAAAATGACCTTATCTTTAAAGTAGGAGAACATTACATTGGGGATAATATTAGCTTCAAAAAAGAAGTTTTGCTAGACGATATGAATATGCCTATTGGGAGAAGTTATGGCTTTATAGAGTTCATAGTTAACGTCAAGGGATTCTATGAGCAATACCCAATAGTTAAACACGTTCAATACACCAATAAACCTACGGTTAGTTTTAAGAAGACAAAAAAATCGAACATCCATTCATATGCACGCCCTGTCTTGAGTATTTTAATACTTATTCTTTGCTCTTTTGCTGGTTTTGCTCTTCTGAAAAGATGCTTCCTAGAACCAATCGATTCACTCACACGTAATCTCTCAAAAAACAATAAAGGATCTGAGAATTTCAATCAAAAAAATGAGTTAGTATATCTGGAAAGGGTCACACAAGAATACACAAACCTAGTCAGAGAAAAAGAAAAAAACAAAATCTCAAATCAAGTAGCACATGATATACGGGCCCCCTTGATTGCCCTTCAAAATTATTTTCTTCACGATGGAGTAAATGAAGATATCGCCATGAATGCACTTAATAGAATTGAAGATATTGCAAGCAAACTCGGAAATAAAAGATTCAAATCTCAAAAACAATTGCTTTCCCCCCTTTCCCTTATGAAAGAACTTTTTGCTGAATACTCGACTCGGAAAGGTCGAGAAATTGCATTTAATAATCAAAATGTTGTAATTAATGAGAAAGTAAACGTAAACAAAACAGAATTGAATGCCGCAATTTCGAATATTATTGATAATGCACTTGAAACGTCTCCCCAAACAAAGGTTAAGATTAACCTCCTAAAGGAAGATGACTTCATCACTATTTCAGTAGTGGATAACGGTCCCGGAATCAAAAACATTGATAAAATATTTGAAGAGGGCTTCACCACAAAAGAAAATGGATCAGGCCTTGGACTCTTCCAGGCGATTAGCTTTGCGAAAGCATCTGGAGGAGAGGCGAAAGCTACTTCCAGCCCCAAAGGAACAACAATTTCTTTAAGACTACCTATCTACAACAAGCAATCCATACTCATCATTGACGACGACGAGCTTTACCTCAAAACCTCTGGTATCCGCCTCCGTCAAATGGGTTTTAGCTATAAGTTGTTTAACAGTAAGGACGAGCTCAAAAAATTTATAAAATCAAATCCCGGTCAGCAATTTGATGTCTATATCGATCAAAATATTGACATTGAAAATGATGGACTTCAGCTAAAAGAAGAACTTAAGCAGTTCAAATACTTAACTTTAAACATGAACTCTTCTTTCTCAAATGAAGGAAAACGAGATTGGGTCACCGCTTAGCGATAAAATCACTTCGGTACCGGAGTATTTTAAATAAAATTCGATTACCGAATCTGCCTCACCTTATAGTAATCACCCTTATCCCAAAGACACCACTTACCGTTAACTGTTCCACCCTTCTTGGAACAACGGTTCTTTCGAATTTTTTGGTGAAACCAGTTCTTACAATAAGGCTTACCATCTAAAGAATCGCCTGTGGGACGCTTTCCAAAAGGACACTGCTTGGTATAAAAACGCTTACTATACCAACCTTGCTTACGGACAAGACAATAAGTATCACGGGCAACGTTATACTTACCTTCTTTCTTACACTTATCCTTACTAATTCTCTTAATACTCTTACAAACAGGGGCCCATCCACTAACGAGCTCGTCTTCATACTTAGTACCTACAGGACAGAACTTTCCGACTTTTCGTTTTTGATACCAAGTATCTCTGTAAACATAACAGTGAGTGGGGTTACCATTTGAATCTTTCACAAGATGACTTGCAGACCCAATAAACTCTCCCATCCCCTTTCTATTGCACCGGTACAACTTAATTTTATTCAAAATTTTCTTTTCACAAAGTGGAAGTCCATCGAAAACTCCAATATCTTTGTTTCCTGCTGGGCAAACTCGTTTCATCACACGAGCTTTATAATTCTTTCCATTATCCCAAATACAATAGGTCTTCCCACCGTTTTCCCAAGAAAGACCGTTCTTACCATCACAATTCGCTTGTGAAATTGGTGTTGCAATCAGAGGTTTACAAATTCTTTTCCCATTGAGCTTACCAAGCTCTTTACCTGCACAAACGCCACTGGCTTTTTGATAAGGGATATCTATTTTCCCCTCAAGTGAAGCGATCTGCCAGTTAATCAATGTAATACAATCATGACCACTAGCCACTTCCCAGGCGCGATCTCTTGTTGCTCTTTGCCACTGAAAATCTCCCGTCGCAAAATGTCGAACTGTCCAATCATCTCGAGTAGGTCTTTCAGCTGGGCAACGCTCTAAGGTCTTTTTGATATTATTATTAGAAGGTCCAACATAGAAAAATTCATACCACGGGTTATCAGGATCTTTTTTATAAATAATCTTAGCAATCTTTCTGTATTGATCCTTATTTAAAACACCCATAAGATATTTTTGCCAGTTCGATTGTACCTTTAAAAACAAAGGGTAACCGACTGGAGTGAATTGAGTTTCAAATTCCCAAGCATTAAGCCCATCATCCTTCAAAGCTCTCTTAAAAAACTTGTAGTCCTTATTTGCGGAGTTAATAGCGCCCATCTTTTTAAGAGTATGATAGAGAATTCGACTTCTTTTAATCTGACATGAGTTTGAGAAGGCTCCCTCATTGTCATCACACATCTGTTTTCCTTTTCCTTCGTACTCGATCCAATCGACCCAATTCAAGGCCCGGGCCAAAACTTCATCTCGCCTCGCTTTATCAGGATGCAAAATCCCTTGAGAAATAAAATAGCTGATTACTCCGTACATCATGTCACGACTGAAAGAGTTTTTAGTGGTCCCGTGGTTTTTTTGTCCACGCCACCAACGACCATTTTCATCTTGACCAAGTTCAACGTCACGACAACGAGCCTGAACGGTTTCTGTGTCTCCTGAAACCTGAGCCGCTAAACAAGAAGCTCCAGAAAACTCAATCATATCCCACTGATCACATTCAACTTGAATAGAAGCTTGTCCTGCAAATTCTCCATCACAAAGAAGTTGCCATTCTTTCACTTGCTCTCGTCGATCATAAAGCGCCCGAAGAAGTTCATCCTTCGTTGTACTATCATCAATGACAAGACCTTCAGAAAAACTTGAAATCATTCGCCCTGATTCTTCAGCTTCAAATAATTCAAAGTCTTCCCAGTCTTCAAAAAGATCTGAAGAACATGAAAAAGTAAGAAAGAAAATTAGCAATAACTTGTTGAATTGATTCATAGTTCTCTTATCGGTTGATAAGAAGAAGTCTTAAAAATTCGGGAGTTAACAGAGCCTAATGGTCAACTTTTTTGATTTCAAAGTCTGAAACATGCTCTATAGAAAGTTCTCGAGTGTAATAGCTTTGCCCTCTCAGACTGAATGAAGGCCCGTAAAGTAAAATGTCTTCATCCACAAGGTACATCTCTTCAATATATTCATCATAACTCAATAGCTTGGGTTCAGGACCGAAGCTAAAATCAATGACCTTATCCTTGTAAATTGCAATGACATGGTAACCAAAAGTTTGAAAATTATAAAAGGCAACCTCTCGTCCCCATCGAGAATTAAGAGCAATCATCTTTCCAAACCCCCAACTGGATCTTGGAGCCGTTATCTCAAGGACTTCAAACTCTGAAGTATCAATCCCTTTAGACTCAAGACTATCCAAAAAACCCAAAATATTTTTTTTACAAAACCGAGGATTTATTTGGTTTGAATAATAAAAGTCTTCAAACTCTGCTTCAATTGATGATTTAGCAAAAGTTACTGACGAAAATAGAAGAGCAAAAAGTAGCCATTTCATGTAATGGCTATATAGCCAAAATTGGGGCTAGAAACAAGAAAAGTGTAGAATTTTCACGAAGTTATCTCAACATATCACTAATCGCAGCACTAAAAAGAGCTGGAAATGAAATTAAGGACACTCGCTTGTAACACAAGATTGCATCTGTCTCATAAGGCAATTTATCAATCAAAAATAGAAACATACTAATAGTCGCTAATGTAATAATAAAAATCCCAAGAGTTCTTTTAATAAAATTTATAATATTTCCTTTAAGCTTAAATCTATAGAAGTTGGTGTAAACGAATAGCCCCAAAACAAATAACCCCACACCATTCAACATATGGACCTTATCTATAATAAGCTCTTGGCTAAGATTCCAAATCTCTTCTGTATAACAAAGAGGAGCTCCAAAAATAATCGCACCAATAAAAATCTGATAAATATCTCTGGGCTTAAGCTCAGTCATGATGGGATTCATCACATGACCGATTGGATTTCCTGATGAATCGAGAAAAGTTGTTACTTCTTTAAGGTAACCATTAATCCTTTTTATTTCAGTTTTGAAATTCGTCATTATTTACGCCCTCTTAAAAAGTATCAAAGTACTGTCATCAAAGATCGCATCCTCTTTACCTTCAAACTCTTTTACAAGCTTCCCAACTCTTTCAGAGAACTCTCCACCGACGGCCCAACTGATTAGGTCATTTCGATTTCTAGAATCAATAATTCCATCAGAAGCGAGAAGGATAAGATCTCCTTCAGAAACTTCAATAGGTTCACTCATTTCAATTCTCATATTAGGAAATCCAACGCCATTTGAGACGATATTAGATTCAACAATATCTTGTTCGGTTCGGTCTTCAATTATTCCAGCCTCAATCCCATGACCTAGAGGTGAATGCTCAATCCCGCGGTACTTTAACTTTCCTCGACTTCCCAAAAGAAGTTGGCTTGAATCACCGATATTAAAAAAACGAACAGACTTCCCTGATTTATCTATCAGACAACAGGTCAGAGTTGCTCCTGCCCCAATCTTCAATTTCTGAATCGCCCTATTGGACTTTTCAATAGCATCAAGAACGTGGTTTCGAGCATTCCCTTTTTTATTCTTTAGAACTTTTTTGAAGGTGTCACAAATGAGCTTCGAGGCGATCTCTCCTCCAGCATGTCCCCCCATTCCATCCGAAACAAGTAAGACAACATGTCCCCCTTCTAACTCATAGATCCCCATAGAATCTTGATTCATGGGATGATTCGGATAGCGAAATGATGCATAGTAAGCTTCTCCAAAAGAAAAACTATATTTAGAAACTTCAAAGTTATCATTTTTGCAGACAACGAGAGAGTTTTTCATTGATGCCAACTCATGTTTTCTAGATAAATTCTAAGTTCAGACATATTTCTGAATCGCTTAAGAATGAGAGATCTTCTAAGACCTGCACAAATATATTTTACTTCGTCAGGAAGCTTGGCATAATGTTTTTGCCCCCCCAGTGCATCATAGAAAACTCGAATAGCATCACAGAGATCATCAAGATAATCCTGTTTGGTTGATTTTCCCCAGTGATACATATCAAGAAGTTTCAAATCAAAACCCAAACCGTATTTAGAGACCAAAATATTCTCCGTGTGGAGATCTCCGTGATATTCTCTTTTTGCATGAATCGACTCGAGCCCTTTCGCCAATGCATGCAAAAGGTGAACAGCGATAAAAGGTTGTAAGCGTTTCCCTGGTTGGCTTTTTAAGAATAAATCAAAGGTAACACCTTCAATAAAATCAGAAATTAAAAAAGTAACGTCTCTTCCCCAGAACTTCATCGTCTCTTGGGTAATGTATTGAATTAGAATGGGGCAACCCTTAAGCTTGTGAAGTTTTTTAGCATATAGCCTAGCCGATTTGTTTTTTTCGTTTCGATGCGGTTTAAAAAACTTTGCCGCTCTCATAATCCCCGTAGAGATCTCTTCAATTTTATAAACTTCACCTTCCCAGCCACTACCAAGCTTTCGAATAATTCGATACTTATTAAGGATGATTTTCCCTTCTGAGAAATTAAAAGCTTCTATCTTCTTTTTTAGAATATTAACCACACTATAACCTTCGTAAGTCCATATTATTACTCTACGCTGCAAAGAAGGGCTTGAGAAGAG
>JAUHYH010000116.1 GCA_030426585.1 Bacteriovoracia bacterium | reverse complement strand
ATATTAATCACAGTCGCTAATCTTTGTGGGGCTCCTACTGGGTCAGGATCACCACATCTCTGCTGTGTCGGATCGGGTTTAAAAGTGTCAGTATCAATATTTAAAATCCAGTCTCGAACTGCATTTCGCTGCTCATTGGTTAAAGGTTCACCAACCGCAGGCATTTTAGAAGGATCATTTGTTCCTTCCCCCGCAACTCTTAAAGAATCATAAAGTAAAGAACCTTCTGGATTTCCAGGGATAACATAAGGAGAGAACCCTGATGCCCAATCCTGTTCAGTTTTAAATTGGGTAAAGTCATCAACATTATCGTTTGCAATACTCCCTCGAGCATTATGACAAATCGTACATCTAGAAGTTAAGACTTCTTGAAAAACAGTAAAACGAGCTCTTTGTTCAGGGCTTAGTGGATCTTGCTCTTCAGGTTCGCTTGGAAGAATTCCTGATTCATTACTTGAAAAAAGTTTCGTCCCAACCGTAGTATCTTGGACACAACCCATAAGGGCCGTCAAAAAAAGTACCAATGATAAATACTGAGACATAAATCACCTCTTTCCTAAAGGCTAAAAACAAAAAACTACATCTTCTTATCGTCAGATAAGCTTAACCTTTGAATTATTTTCTCATGAATATAATTGGGCTAGATGGGAGAATTTTTAAAGTCTCCTATTTACAATAACTTAAAGGTCTTTGCGGCCCTAAATCGAAAAATTACGTGCCAAGTATTGTTGCCAAGCCCTTTATAGACGCTCTTTGGAACCTAATATAACTTGAACCGCGGTTTGAATAAGCACTCAACTCAAAGTTATGATTGCCTTACAGTCACCTGCAAAAAAAAATGGTCAATTCCCCAAAAGCTAAATTTTTAAATATTTCACCTTAAACCACCAGAAACACTCAAGTTTCTCAGAAAGTCTGTCGATAAAGAAAATCAAGGATAAAACAGTTAATAGAATATGTAGTTGAGAGCTACTGCAAACCAACTATTGAGGTGTGTAAATGAAATTCCTTATTAAAATTTTTCTCTTCCTTTCATTAATTGGAACAAATGGCTTCGCTGAAATTACTGCGAAAGAAAAAGCTCAGCAAATTCATTTAAGAGTTGCTGGAGTTGGAGCAACGCCAGAAGTCCTAGCTCAAATGGAGCAACTTGTGAAAGAAGGGAGAGATATTGAAGCTGCCCAAATTGCGACAGAAAATCCCAACTTTATAAATATCACTGTAAAGCAAATGGGAAAAACACTGTTAGATATGGATGAGACTGACAATATTCGAATCCCACTTAACGACTTTGTTGCAACAATTGCAGGATTTGTAAGAGATGATATTCCCTTTAACCAGATCCTCTCTGCTGATATTGTTTATACCTTAAATGGGCAAAATACGGCTCCGGCCCTCAATAATAATGATCACTACCAAAGAGCTGAAGATGCCAATGTCGATTTAGTGTCAGCATTAGTTCAAGAGTCTCAAAGTGCTTTGAACCCACAATTGGATCCTGAGAACGCTGCTGGTCTCTTCACAACCAGAGGTTTTGCATCAGTTTATATCGAGGCGGGAACAAACCGAGCCGCAGGATTTCACTTCCCAGCCGCTCACCTCTTCTGTAAAGGTTTAGAAGGAGTTATGGGTGACGGAACTTACGGTAACCTCATCAAGGTTGACGTTGATCGTTTCCCTTCAGGAGATCACAATCTTTTCTTAAATGAATGTCAAAAATGTCATCAAACTAATGATGCTGTTACAAATGCCTTTAACTATTATGACTGGGATGCTGGTGATGATGATGGGGCCCTAGTTTTCCTTCCAAACGCTCCAACTAACGTGGGAAGAATCAATAACCTTAGACATCCAGATAATCCCAATGTTGCTGGTAAAGTTGATAAATTTAACTTTGATGATGGAAACGTACAATTTCCAATGGGACACAAGCCAGCCTCGGCAACAGTTATTGAAAATGGTCAAGAAGTACCTTTTGGAGATACTTGGTATAACGCTTGGGCGACGAATACAACAACTAAAGTCTTTGGTTTCTATGGCCCATCTCGAGGGAGGGGTCCTAAATCTTACGGTCAAACCTTGACTATGAACAAGCAGTTTCCTGTTTGTATGGTGACTCACGCTTTTAAGAAAACTTGTTATCACAAGCCAACATCTTCAAAAGAAAAAGCCTTCGTTGAAAGTCTCGCTTTTGATTTCGCTAATAAATACAACTACAACATGAAACGAGTATTCCAGGAAGCTGGTGTTTACTGTTCAGAAAACTAAGAATTAGAAGTACGGAGAATAACAATGAAAAATATAATTTTATTATCACTACCATTACTTATGACCAGTTGTTTTTTCGGGGACAAGATCAGCTCCAGTTTAAGCTCTAAAAGCTCTAACAGAGTTTCTCCAACTATTGTAACAGAAGAAGAACTTATCTCCTCTGTTGGGCTAAACTCCTACGAAAGTATCGTTGCCCAAATCGAACAGGATACCGGAGTCACAGCTCTCACAAATAATGAGCGACGTGATACGGTTGAAAATGCGTTATCAACTCTTCCAGATAAACATACGGCTTCGCGATTTAGTGATGCTGTTCAAAAATCTGTTTTTCAAGTGGCAGCTGCTTACTGTGATCAGATGGTAGCGACAAATAATATCGTTCAAAGTGTTTTCCCTGAAATTGGTAATATGGGTGGAGATCTTAGTGATGCTCAACTTCAACATTTACTCGACGTTATCCAAGAACGTTTCTGGGGTGGTACAGCTTCACCAGAAAGTCTTGCAATGCTGAGAAATGATCTTGAAGTCATGATTAGAGACTTTAGAGATGATGGTCTTCCAAAAACTTCTTTGGTTTTTGGTGCATGTACTTACGCAAGCTCAACTTCAAACAAAATTTTCAACTAAGTAATCGGAACAATAAGAGGACAGAACAATGAAAAAGCTAGACATCAAAAAAATGAGTATCAAAGACAAGGTTGAATTCATTAGAAAAAATGATAAAGATTTTTATAACACTCTTCGAGATCACGATGAAAGAATTAATTCTCGAAGGGATTTTATTTCTCACGGACTTATGGGGGCAACCTCTCTTGCCTTGGGAATGACCTTTCCATTTTCTAACAAAGCCATGGCCGCTTGCGCTGACCCTGCCGCAGCTGCTGGAGCCAATCAGCCCCTTCCTTTTCTTACCGTTAATGGGTCTGGTGGGCCTTGTTTTTCAAAATGTTTTTTACCCACCGATGGTAACGGGAATATCCTGCCTTCCTCAGCATTAATTCCTCATAATTTAGGGACGAACCTCGCCCAAAGTACAAGTCAAGGAACAAACGTCACTAGAGATCATGGTCATCCTATGCTGACAACGTCGTTCCTATACACTTCAATGAGAGATGCTCTTGGTGCTGATAATATGCAACATGTAAGAGCCATTCTAATCACCAATCGATCAAGTAATGATACCGCTCAAGATATGAACAGTCTTGCAGGGCTTATCGCCAAAGAAAACTCAGGTAAATTCTCAGAATACATTGGAAGCACAGGAGCTGCTGATAGAGCTCGAAGCGTTGGTGCTCCCCCTCCGATTATTCCAATCAATAACGGAGATGCTGCTGCTGGTCTCGCCTCTGCAGGAATTCTTGCAAACCGCTTTCCAGCAAACAATGGATCTCTCGAGAAGTTTTTAAATTACTTCACGAATTCTACTAAGAAAAATATTGATACTGTTGCTGACGAGCGAATGAACCCTCTTCTTAAAGAGAAAATTGGCTGTGCAATTGACAGTAGTAAAGATGGTCTTCTTACGACGGACGATCCAGATCCAAGAAACTCTCAAGAGGTTATCGCTGCTTTTGGTAATAATCAGTCTGGCTCACAGCTTGCAGCTATTTCTTGGCTTATCGCAAAAGGATATGCAGGAGCTGGTATTTTTAATGTTGGTGGTTGTGATTATCATAATCAAAACGTTGATACACGTGTTGCTGTTCGAGATACAGAACTTGGTAACGCTTTCGGTAGAGCAGCGCGAGTTTGCCTCGAGCTAGGAATTCCACTGGTTTGTCAGTATACCTCTGATGGTTCTGCTTCGAGTAGAAATGTTGGGACTGTCGGACAGAGAGGATTTATCTCTCCGACAGGTGACGATGCCGGTGTTTGTTCGACGATTATTATAGGTTGTTTCCCTGGTAAGAAACCAGAATTTAGAAACGGTCGGACTCAGCTTGGTTCTTATACAGGAGATGGTAAGGTAAGTACTGGAGGAGTTGTTTCAACCAAGCTTGAAGCACAGATCGCGGTTCTTGCGAACTACCTTGCTCTCACGGGAGAAGAAGGAAAGCTTCAAAGTATTTTACAAGCCCATGGGATTGCGAACCCTTTCAGTAATATTAATGACATTCTTGTATGGACGAGTATTGTCTAATGACAAGATAAAACCTTAACAAGGTCTTTTTATGAAATTTTTATGGTACGTTTGTAGTTTAACTTTACTCACATCATGCTTAACAGAGCGGCCGGGAAATAGAAACTTTGCTTCGACGAAACCCTTGGCCGCCTCTTCACAGTCAGAGATTAGTTTCAGTAAAACCGTCTACCCCATTACAAAGAAGCATTGCTCTAGTTGCCATGGGTCTTTGACTGGAGGGGAAGGTCCTTACCAATTCCCTGACGACAACCAAGAACAACATAAAATTGTCCTTAATAAGCAACTTATTGATGCAACTGATCCCTCTAATTCCCCGCTTGTTCAGAGGATTGCCAACTCCCACAATTGTTGGAGTAACTGCGAGGAAGATGCCTTGGAAATGGAAGAGGCTATCAAGAGCTGGTTGCCTTTTGTTGATCTCGAAATGCTTGCCCCTGAAGGATATAAAACAGAAGAGCTAAATTTCTTATCAGGAAATCTTCTACCTGCAGAAGATGGACAAATAGCCAGAGAAATGGTTTTTGACGTAAGTAATATCATCGGAAGTCCAACAACACTTTCGGTTGTCATTATTCTCAATGAGGAGCCTGTTAACGGTGAACGCAGTGTCTATGTCCAAAGGATTACTCTCAACCCTACTGTCGCTGATGTTGTCGTTAGAGATGTTAAAGTCCTTGTCGAAACAAGAGCTGTAGGAGCAAACGTCTTTTCTTTTATTTCAGATGTTATTTCTCCGACAAGTCCTGACTCAAAGAAAGAACTTTCGCAAGGAGCGACTGGAGTCATCCCCATTGATGAAAACATCACTGACCCTAGGATTCAATTAGTCGTAAAACAATTAAGAACTTATTAAATCCTGATAGACTTTTTCAAAATGGAGCTCAAGCAGTGCTTTTATCTGTGCGGGCTCCATACCTAACTTCTTAGCAATTTCTTTTGATAATGACTTCAGAGTAACTTTTCCATCAATTTCTTGATAGATCTGATTATAGAGATCATAGACTTGTTTTCGGTTGAGGATATCTTGGTCTAAAGGAATAACTTGGCTGTGATCCAATATCCAATCGGGAGTTTTTTTATAAGTTCTTCTAATTTCTTCTAGTTTGTAATGCTTATTTTTCTCATAAACACCCCAGAACAATTTTTCCATTCTAGATTGTGCATTAAACGGATCTACTAAATAAGGGAATTCATCAATTCTTGAATCAATTTTCTTAAAGCCTGATTCAAGAGAAATTTCCGAAACCTCTTCAGGTGTGTATTCAACCTCCTCACCATATTCTTGGAATGAATAAGGTCCCCAGTAAATCATCTTTCCTTCAGACTTCAAAAAAGAGTTGACACGACTAAGGCTAACTTCAAGTGGGATCTCAATCACATCAAAAAACCAAGGGGCTAAGACATAATCAAAACTCATGGTTTGGAATTGAATTTCCCTAAAGTCACAATTAATGAAATGCAAATTGGAGAGGCTTGTTTTTTTCTCAGATTTAAGTTTGATGCAAATTTTATCTGAAGAAATGGGATATCGAGGGAGATGATGTAGCTCGAGCTGCTCACCTCGATTGATTTTCTCTGCAATATGAAGAGCGAGATAGTTTAAATCTGTAGCAACCACTTCAAGTTCAGGATTAAGCTCAGCTAGATCATAAGCCAGACGACTTGCTCCTGAACCCAAAACTAGACATTTACCTTTAAGCTTTCCAAACTCTTTTAATTTCTCAGCATAATTTTGATTTTCCCCTGTATTGTGAAACCAATCTCTCGCAATATTTGGAAAGTACCTAAGGACAAAACTGTCCTGATGAAGGGTTTCATTATCATCAACAAGTTCTTTTGGTTTAAAATGTTTAGAGTAGAAATCAATAATGGATTCATTCATGAGGTTTTCTAAATCTGTAAGATGAGCTTCAACCCCTTCAATTTTCGAAGTTAACCTCTTTTTATTTTCAGCTCTAACTGCTCGACCTGCAAAATCAAGGAGATTTTCATTTTTCTTCTGAGCCCTATCAATATAATTAACGACATCATTATAATGCTTCATCAAATGAACATCAGGCTCTTTAACCAAGACTGGAATTCCTTGAATGATGGGGTATTTCTCCTCACCAAAATACAGAAAATTCTCATCACTCCCTGATAAGGGTTGTTGTGTCTGAGGGCAAACAAGAATAGATTTTAAAAATTCAATATTAATAAGAACCTCAAGTTCATTCTAAATTAGAACTGAGGAATAAAAAAGTTTTTTTCGGAATTCAAAAAAACAGAGGGGCTATCTTCTAATAAACAGCGGCCTGAGAGAGTTAGAATAAATGACTGAAAGGCTCTGGGATTTTTAATCATAACTTCTCGGTCGTTCTCATACATAAAAACATCTAGCTTTTCTTCTACTTGCTTCAAGATATCCATTCTTCCTAACACGGCCGTTTCAATACTTTGCATATCAATCAAATTCTTTTTTAGAATGATTTTCTTTTTAAGAAGTTCAAGCAAGCAAAGATAATAATTAGATTCATATAAATTGAGTTTAGGATCAAAATGACGTTTGAGGTATTTAAACCTCAGAATTTGAATGAGATTTTCATTTCCAAAAGAATCAAAGCTTGAATTAAAGAATTGAAGTAAGTCATCGTAATAAGCTCGCCAGACTTTAAGATCAAGAGGCCGATTCCAATAAGGAATAAAACCTTTCTTTAACTTTCTTTTAAAAGATTTCGATAGAATTGAGTCATGATTTTCTAACTTTCCTGTCTCAAGTGCATGACGGTCTTGCTCATACTTTTTAGGATTTTTCTCTAAAAGGTCCGAGTCTTTTTTGAGAAGTTTATCAAGCTCACTCCTCGCTTCAACAACTTCGGGGACAGGACAATTAAATGATCCTGGGCAATCAAGCTCACAGCTATAACAAGGAGGCATCGTTAGAGCGAAGTCAACCACTACCGTTTTTAAATCAAAGTCTTTACTCCAAGAAAGAAGACTATCCTCAGTTTCTGGATATTGAAATTCTTTTAACTGCTGACACGTTTTTAAAAACCATCTCCCTTCTTCTGGGAAATGCTCCAAGACACAAAAGAAAAAACTGTCTTTTTTCCCTGAGCCAACTCCAAGTCCCGCTAATCTCTTTTTCTCTAGGTTCATGCTAGTGGCTCCTCAATTTCAAGGGAAAGTTTTTGAAAACTCGTTGAGCTGATAAAATCAGTTAACTCATCTTCAGTAAGACCGGTTACCAAAAAACACCCCCCACCTCCGGCACCACAAACCTTAAGACCAACATCATCTCTCTTGAGCTTACTAAGTTCTGCCTCAAGCTTTTTCATTTCATCATTCAAAATCCCAGATGAAAGATCTTTTCTAGCCTTCCCCTCTTTTACAATCAGAGAAAGAAGATCATCAAAATTTTGTTTTTTTATAGCTTCGTAGGCACTTTGTGACAGAGAGGCTATTCCCCCCATCGTCTCTCTTATTTTCTGATTCCCATCAAAGTAATTCTTATAAACATCCCAGTTATTGATACCTGAATCCCTGCTCGTTCCTGAGTAAAGGAGATTTAAGTTTTCTTCTAAATAAGTTTTAAGCTCAGGAGTGAACAACTGTTCTTTTTGAACTCCTGCAACATCTGCTTTTAATGAAAGGATTCCCCCAAACAATGCAGGGTAATAATCTTGATAACCAGGGATTCCTTGATTGAGAATCATACCTTCGTAGTTTCGGACAATTTCTATTATTTTTAATTTATCGTAAGATTGACCACTCATTTCAGCGAGGGCACTAAAAAGAGTTACTCCTAAACTTGAAGATCCCCCAAGACCTGAACCTGCGGGGGCATCTGAATCGAGCCAAATTTCAAGACCGGTTTCTGATTTAAAGTGATCAACGAGAAGTAGAGCAAAACTCATCTCTTTATAAATTTCAGAACTAAA
>JAUHYH010000115.1 GCA_030426585.1 Bacteriovoracia bacterium | reverse complement strand
CTTCTGGTTGACTTGCAAAGAGAGAAAAAGAAAACAGAAAAGAGAGTAATAGAAATCCTTTCATAGTTCCTTCCTTCTGATTGTTTTCTTTTAAGTGTACTTTTGCGCAAAGCAATGTTTTGAAGGAAAGAAACTTTTTTCCCTATGTATGTGTAAGTTAGTGTTTGAACGGTATTGGTCTGCTTCTTTGCTTTAGAAACAGACCCGTACCTCGATTAGAAATTTAATTCGCAGAAACTCTTGTTAGTTTTTTCGACTTAGAAGTCGTGTGAACTTTCTCGGAAGAGAAATAGTTGTTCAAGGCTATAACGCCAAGCAGTAGAA
This sequence comes from Bacteriovoracia bacterium, assembly GCA_030426585.1. GTDB lineage: Bacteria > Bdellovibrionota > Bacteriovoracia > Bacteriovoracales > Bacteriovoracaceae > JAUHYH01. Next base: position 8,024 of record JAUHYH010000115.1, on the reverse strand, counting down.
TAAATGCGAAGATCCTTTGCTTAGATCTATTCATGTCGCCTCCTTACCCATCCTAGGTGTCTTATTCTTGATTTGGTCAAGTATTGTTAAGGTTATGTTAAGATATTTGTTTCGAGATGGCAATATTTTGACTACAAAAAACAAGACCTTTCAACGAATTCAATACCTTTTTTCTATTGGGGGATAACTAAAATTGAATTCCTTCATCCCCAATCAAGGTCTATATTAGAAAAAAAGGAGACAGCATGATCGAATTAGAAAACGACAACCTTCAAGAGCTTATCAAACAGCATGACAAAGTGATCGTTCAGTATGGGGCTGGGTGGTGTGGAAACTGTCGGATGCTTAAGACAAAGTTCAAAAATCTTGCAAAAGAAACGCCTGATGTGACCTTTCTTTATGTTGATGCTGAAAAATTTCCTAATTCCAGACAGCTCGCCAAAGTAGACAACCTTCCGACCTTTGCCGGATTCTCGAATGGAGAGCTGGTTGATCAGAACCAGGGTAATAAAATAGAAATAGTTAAAGAGATAATAGGGAAACTTTAGATGAAGCTACCTGTAATTAAGCAAGCCTCTAACTTCATTGCTGAAAATGACGAAGACTTTGTTCTCGAAGCCATTGAGGTTCTCGAAAACATTTCTGAAGCCTCTGGCTGGAAAGATGAAGAGCTGAACGTGATTGGCGAACTTCTTAGTAATCTCTACGGCGCCGTTGAAGTTGCAAAGGAAGTGAAAGCGGGAACACCTCAAAAAGATGCTCTCAATAGCTTTATGAAAAGAGTTATGGGTTCGATCGATCGCTAAAGTGAACCAATCATTGCTTGAAGCGTGAAAAGCACCCCTTCATTTTTTTTGAAGTTATTTTCTCTTGGAAAAGTTAAGTAAGGAGTCAGTTCATAAAAGAACCAATGACTCATGATCCTCTGCCTATAACTAATCCCAAAATAGTAATTATCTAGTTGATATTGAGGTAAACTTGATGAGTTTGCTCTCAGCGAGTAAAACATGTCTCGCCGATCCGAGAGTCTGTGATGAAGGGTCGGTCCTTGTGAGGCGAGCGTTTCCCTTGTATTTTCGAACCAAGTTGCATCGTTGATAAAGGAAAAAAACAGGTCATCTCTAAATCGGACGGTGTAATTAAGCCTTAAGTTTTGATTAAATTGATCTGTTTGATCCCAATAGGATTGTGTGAGAAATCTAATATTACCTTCCCCCACCTTGAAGTCTCTATTAATTCTAAATCTTGCATAAGGGACGACAGATTGAGATAACCTTAACCCCGTTGAAAGTTTCAAGTTAAACTTCTTAACATCATCAAGCAGGTAACTGAGTCCGGCCCTAACATCCTCGTCATTTTTAATTGCATCTTTTTGGGCAACCCGTTTATCAGTGTCGACAATTCCGTCCTGCTCAGTATCAGCTTTCTTCTCGAGATCAAACCTTAATTTCTTTTGAAGATTGGGAAGTCTAAAGTCGAGCTGAAATAGAGTCTCTTGTGTCCCCTCTAAACCCGCTTCATTTCTCCAAATATTAAACAATCGAACCCTTGTTCCATTTTGTTCTAACATCGAAGTTTTTTCGCCAAACAAACTATCGACTTGATTTGAAAAAGAAACGAGTTGATCTGAAAGCCACTGTTGACTCTCATAAACATAATCCTTCACACTAGAACTTGTATTCTCGTTAGGGAGTGTTAATTCAATCGTATTACCCTGAGACAAGCCAAGAAGGGGGGTTGAGAAACAAATTAAGACAACCAGCAATCTCATAAATTTAGTTTACCGTGTTTAAACTAACACTTAAATGCGGTAATGAAGAAATTTCCCTGCTCAAAGTCTCTCAGCTCTAATATACTAGGCTTATGGCCAACGAAATTCGAGGAAAATGCTACGAGTGTTTTCGCCCAAAGAAAAACTGCCTTTGTGGCCACCTCAAACCCTTAAAAACCAACTTCAGGTTTGTTCTTCTCATGCATCCAAAAGAGGCTAAGAAACAACCTCTCGGTACCGGTCGTATCACCCATAAAGCTTTAACAAATAGTGAAATCATTATTGATCAAACCTTTGATCAAAACTTGAGAGTTCAAGAATATCTCAATGATCCTAAATGGGATTGTTATCTTCTCTATCCTGGTCGGCAGGCCCATAATCTCTCTGAAAAACCTTTTCAAAAATCTCAAGGTCAGCCTGTTCTTTTTGTTTTGGACGGAACTTGGCCATGTGCGAAGTCAATGTTAAGAGATAGCCCTAGCCTTCATTCCCTACCCAGACTAAGTTTTACCAATAATAAGAAGTCTCGTTTTCATATCAAACACCAGCCCGCAGAATATTGTCTTTCAACTCTTGAATCTATTTATGAAGTGTTAAGCTTGCTTGAAGAACAAAATATTGAAGAAAAAAATCCCGATAAAGATTGCTTGCTTGAAGCAATGGATGCCATGGTTACTTTTCAAATCAAGTGCGCGAATGACCCCAACCTTGAAAGTTATAAAAGAAAAAAAGCTTATAAGACTCCCTCCGAAAGAAAACCCACTGTTAAATCTATTGAGAGAAGTGTTTTCTTTTTAGATTAATTACTTTGCGAATGGTTGCTTAAGAAGAGCTAACAGTGACTGAGCCTCAAGAGATCGGAATTTTTTTTGGCCCGTCACTTGATCTGCTGGTTTTTGGTCGGTATAGGTTTTAAATAACCGGTCCCATAACGAAAGATTAAACCCATAGTTTGTATCACTATATTTTCGTTCCTGATTATGATGAATGAGATGCATCTGAGGGGTTACGACAATCTTCCTCAATAACCTCTCTATGCTTGAAGGGAGGTAAAGATTGGCATGATTAAAGATCGCCATCCCATTTAATATCGCTTCAAACCAAAGTATTGCATCTTCCTTAATTCCCAAAAGTGTTATTAAAATAATTTTAAAAAGAATTGAAAAAATAATTTCGATAGGATGGAATCTTAAGGCACTTGAAGCATCAAGTTCTACATCACTGTGATGAACTCTATGAAGCTTCCATAAAGGTTGAAATTTATGAGTAAGAACATGCTGAAACCAAATCCAGAAATCTAAGAGCACAATTGATAGAATAAACTCTGCTGGAATTGAGAAATTATTAAAGAGACCAAAGTTATTATTTTCAAGGTAGTGGCTGTAACCTGCTAAACCCACAGGAAAAATAACCCTAAGAATGAGATTTGCTGAAAAAGCCATTGCAAAGTTTCCAGGCCATCGTTGCTTACGTGAAAAAGTCCTAGGGTTTTCTTGGAAAAAAGTTTCCAAGATAGAGAAAATCACAAAGATAGTGAGAAAAATAAAAATTCGGTTCATTTATAAACCTTCTCACCTTTCCTAAGCCATTTAGACCACTCCTTATTATAGGTATGGACCTTTTTGGTTGCGACCCCATTTGAGTTATGAATAACTTTATCGTTATGGACCCATTCAAAAATTCCGCCATAAAGGTTATAGGCTTGATAGCCTTTTTCTCTTAACTTCTCTGCAACTTTTCCACTTCTATAACCGACTGAACAGTAAACCAGAACTTTCTTAGACTTATCTAGTACTGGCAACTCATCACCTTCTTCTCCAACGAGGATGGCCCCTGGAAGATGGGAAGTATTAAATTCGACATACTTTCGAGCATCGAGAATTTGGTAATCCTTAGGATCTTTAACTTCTGTCACTTTAATTAAAGGGGCATCAATCCCTTTGAGAAGATCTTTAAGCATTCGATCAAACTCAGTATCTTGTGAGTAAACATTAAGACAAAGTAATGCGAGGATAAAACTTTTCATAAAGTGCTCCAAATAATAATCCACCTGCCATCCCTAAATAAACATTAAACTGCCAAGGACCTTCAAGTACCCAGGTGTTTACCGTGACAAGTAGCAAGTTTCCGGTATAGATAAACATCGTGTTGTAGAAGTTTAAATTTCCCCAGAAGGGGCGCTTTAAAATAAACTGAGTCGCAAAGAGTGCTAAAAGCCCACCTCCTGTCCAACTCTGAATTTTCAAGCCAAGTAAGAGGATTTGATCTGACTTGCTTGCGAGAAAAGCGACTAACATTAAAAGAATTGCAATAAATACAGTATCCTTATAAAGCCCCGCTTTAATTTCCCCCGGCTCAGTTCGCTTGAGAAGGTCGTTACTCACGCAACTACTTAAAGCATTGATCGTCGAATCAAGTGTACTCATTGTTGCCGCAAGAACTCCTGCCAACATGAAACCTTTTAAACTTTCAGGGAAATGATTCGTAATAAAATAAGCAAATAGTTTATCGGGTTTTACACCATCAGGGAGTGGAACTGTTTGATAATGGGACCACAATAGAGCTCCGACACTTAAAAACAAAAGCCCTACGCTGATAGAAAAGAATGAAGAATAAAAAATTGTTCTTTGTGCAGATTTTAAACTTCGGCACCCAAGTAATCTTTGAACAAAGTCTTGATCCATACCATGAGTGGCAACATCAAAAAGAACACCACCAATGACTCCAATAAGAAAGTCATTTACATGGTCGAAAGAAAGTATCGTTGTTTTTCCTGCAGCATGGGCCATCGTCCAAAGTTCCTGGAGCGATCCTCCGTTCACTTCGGGAATAATGAAGTGAGCAGCGATGCCTCCTCCAATAAAAAGAAACATTTGTATGGAGTCAGTTCTAACGACCGCTCTTAATCCTCCAATCGTTGTATAGACAAGGGTTAAAAGTGAAGTAAAAAAGATGGCATTATAAACAGAGACATTAAAGAACTCGGAAACCAGGATCGTTCCAGCATAGAGTCTGACTCCAACCGAAAAAACTTTTGTGAACATATAGATGAGAGTGAGCCCTCTTCTTCCCCATTCAGTTGAGTCTTTTTGAGCCGAAATAATCTCATATAGAGTGAGACCTTTATTATAAATCAAGGGAAGAATGTACCGAGCAATAATCAATCTACCAAGCACCGCCCCCAAGTAAATATGAATAAAACTAAAGTCTTTTCCATAGGCAAAAGCAGGAATCCCAAGAAAGGTTAGGGCCGAAACCTCAGTCGCAATAACTGAACCTATGGACTCCCAAACGCGTAACTCATTACTTGCTAAGTATTGGTCTCGCATGAGCTCAGACCCCAAGGAATACTGATTTTTTCGACGCGAATAAAGCGCCAAGGCAAAAATAAAGACTATATAAAGGACCACGACGGTCAAACCACTCATCCCAATATCATAAATGGCTTTTTATGATTCGGAAAATCTGCTAGAGTCTGAGCTCTTAAAACATCGAAATCACAAAGGAGAGAGTACGATGGAACTAGTTAAAAAGACGAATGATTATTCAATCTTTAAGAAAAAAAACAACCGATTTGCAGTAAAGACTCCTAGAGGGGCTTGGATCAATGGTGACAAAAAGGCTGAGATCCTTGTCGGTGAGAAACTTATTACTGTAAGTATCCCTAAGAAGGTTGAAGAACCTGCTGCTGAAACAGCCGAAGCGTCGGCTGCAGATTCAGCAGATGCTGAATCAACAGAAGTAGAAGCTGCGGCTCCTGCTGAAGAAGCTACTGAAGAAAAAGCTGAATAAGTTTTTTATAAGTGCCGGAGAGATAATCCGGCACCTTTTCTCTACTCTCCGTGGAGCCGACTTTCCTGAGTTCTCTGAATTGTCATCGCTCCAAAATCATCGACGCGAACATCTAAAATTAAATTGAAAGCACTTTGTCCGTTAGAACATTGATAACGATGGACCTCGGTACAAGTTTGTTTTGGCATTTCAATTTTTGGACGTTTAAAAAAACTTTCAAGCATGGCCTTGATTGAGAACTCATCAACCTTGCATCCAGAACTCATAGTAACATCCATCTCTCTACAACTTACTCGTCTTTTTACTTCAATTCCCCGAATCGTTTGATCAACGATATCAGCTGAAGCAGCTAAGCTGATAAATCCAAATACAAGTACTAAAAGTTTCATAAGACCTCCAAAAATCAATAGATGCGAAATACTAACATGCGCTAGGATTTGAAGGGGAATGTTTGTAAAAATTTCAAATTCTTAGTTCTTTAGAACCATAGATGAACTTATGCTGTTGTCCAATCACTCGAAAAGGGCTTCCTGCTTGGTAATTTAGCTCAAAAATCATCTGGCTAAGCTCAGGGTTGAACTGGTCTCCCGTATTAAAACAAGGAGTGAGAACCCAAGGAGTCATAAGTTTACCACTCTCCTCTAGATTTTCTTTTAGATCTTTTACATACTTGAAGTCTTTTTCATCTGCGATGACTGACTTTATTTGAGATTTATTAGCATATTGCTCATCAAGTTTAAGCAGTAACTTCTCAGGGGTTTTAACTCCCGTTGAGGGAGTTTTGCAATCAAAGCTAATGAAATCGACAAGGTCAAAAATCTCATCAACAATTCGAGTTCCTGAGGCTTCAAGGTTCATTTCAAAATGATGTTCTTTAAGAAACTTCGCTAACTCGAGAACAGAAGGAACATGCTTAGGGTGAAGGGGGTCACCTCCGGTAATAGAAACCCTGTGAATTAATCCCTCTTTTCTGATTTCTTCAAAAACCTGAGAAACTGAGAGCTTCATTGGGGCCTCAAAGTCCCATGTCTCCATAGAGTCACAATTAAGACAGCCAATATTACACCCTTGAAAACGAACGAAGACCTGGGGCATCCCAATATTGATCCCCTCACCTTCGGTTCCCCGGTAAATAGAGTGTAAATGACAAATTGTTTCCATATCTTTAACCAGGGCATTACTATCATGAATGATGGAAAAACAGCAAGTTGAGGCTTCCGGGCCGGATAAATTCTACAATAAAGTCCTTGAATCCCTACAACAAGGCAAGCGCCCCCTCTTAAAGCTCAATCACAACGAGCTTAATATGGTCAAAAAGCAGATAAGGGACCAACTTTATGCAGGTTTAACTGACTTTCAAAAGGAAATGGCCATTCTTTGTCATCTACAGCAAGGCAACACTGAGCTCATTCCTTTACTCTATGACTGCTACCTAAACTCGAGCAATGAATCACGCATTTTCGTCCTAAGGGCCTTTGAAAAACACTCGCTGGAAACAATGCTTGTAAAAGGTAAAAAGGTCGGAGAAGAAACTCTTGAGATCCTTGATCATGCCTTGAGATCTGGCGAACCAGAACTCGAGAGCTATGCTCTCTTTCTATTAGAGCAATTAGGCATGCAAATCATACTCTTCAAAAGTGCCCTTAAAAACCTGGCGAATAGATTTTGTTGGTTTGATAAAAGAAAAAAAGAAAATAAATTGAAAGCGACTGTACTCTTAAAAAGAATTCCCACTATTTGAATGGGTCATGTTCAGGATGGTCAAATTTCGCGTTTAAATTTTTTTTAAAGAAATTAACTAAAATTTTTTCGTCTCGAATGTTATCAAACACCCAGTTATGAAAACGCATTGTCTTTTTTTTGACAGCTTCTTTCATCGCAAACTTAGAACTAGAGAACTCAACAAATAAAACGTTATAAGTTAGGACTGAAGCTTTTGTAACACTAAGACAACCCTGCCCATAATGATCACATGTGATTGGAATATTCGAAAGAACGTTATCAACTGGCCGTGCATCGGGATCAGCTGAAATTACTTTCATCATAATCACTTGGCTATCAAGATTTTTTTCTTTTTTTTCAGAACAAGAAATTGTGATTGTGAAAAAAGTGAATATAAAAAAGATTTTTTTATAGAAAAAATACCCTTCTGTCAAAATCGGCGTGAGGAGAGGGAAGGTGCCGCTTTCAAATGAGTGTTGATAATCTGACACTGTCGAAAATATCGACAAATCACAGGCTATGCTCGGCATGTCTTCAAAAGTGAAATCCTTTAAATTAGCCTATAAATGGCCATTTTGGGGTTTTGGGTGCAATTGGCACCTTGCTTGTTATCAATCTGGTTACCATCCGAAAGTTAACGGAAGACTGGTTGAAAATTGTCATGAAGTTGAACCCTACCGCCGCGTTTTTCTGCCTGATGTTGCTCTGGTTTTTGAGCATGTTGCCGGCGTTTGGTTAG